>CAYOUM010000018.1:0-11828 GCA_964407185.1 uncultured Methanomassiliicoccales archaeon
GAGACATGTGGACTGTCCGAATCCCGCCTCTGAAATCGCGTTCACGATTTCGTATGTGAGCGTACCGCTGCGGGAGATTACGCCGATGTCGCCGGGGCGAAAAATATGGTTTGGCATGATTCCCGCCTTCGCCTTGCCCGGAGAAATCACACCGGGACAGTTCGGACCGATCACGCGGCATCCTTTCGCCTGCGCATACGTCACGACGTCGAGGGAGTCGTGAAATGGGATCCGCTCCGTGATCATCGCGAGGAGGTTCACCCCCGCTTCGATCACCTCGATCGCGGCATCCTTCGCATGCGGTGCGGGGACGAACATGATCGACGCGTTCGCGCCGGTTTCGTCGACGGCCTCGAAACAGGAGTCGAAAACGGGAACGCCATGGACCCGTTCTCCCGCCTTGCCTGGGGTCACGCCCGCGACAACGTTCGTGCCATAGTCGAGCATCGCGCGCGTATGGAACTGGCCCTGATGGCCCGTGATTCCCTGGACGATGAGCTTGGTCTTCCCATCGAGGAGGATCGCCACTCAAGCACCTCGCGTGCGGACTCGCACGGCGAGTTCAGCGGCCTGCTCGATTGTCTCCGCCGGGTGTCCGATGCCGCGGAGGATCTCCCGAGCCCGGTCCTCGTTCACACCCTTGATCCGCGCGACGACGGGAACGTTCACGTGCATCGATTCGAGAGCATCCTTCACGCCCATCGCGACAGTGTCCGCCTTTGTGATTCCTCCGAAGATGTTTAGCAAGATGACGGAAGGCTTCGCTTTGAGGAGAATCTCGAACGCCTGCTTCACCTTCTCCGGGTCATCCGTCCCGCCCAAATCGAGGAACGCGCCGCCCCGACCGCCCTTGAGGTTCAGGACATCGAGGGTGGCCATCGTGAGCCCCGCCCCGTTCGCGATCACGCCGATGTCCCCGTCGAGCTGGATGAACGTGATTGCCTTGTCGTGGGCCTCTTCCTCGAGCGGGGTGCGATCCTGCGGAAGATCCGCGTATTCGGGGTGGCGGAACTCCGCGTTGTCGTCGACGACGAGCTTCGCGTCCCCTGCGACGACGCGTCCATCCTTGAGGACGGCGAGCGGGTTGATCTCGACGAGCTCTGCGTCCTCGCTGCGGAACAGCGCGTACGCCTTGCGGGTGATATCGGAGACCTGATTCACAATCTCCCTCGGGAGGGCGAGCTTCTTCGCGAGCGCGCGGAGGACGTATGGCTGCAAGCCCACGAGCGGCGGGATGTGCACCTTGAAGAGCTTGTCCTCAGGGACGGATTCGACATCCATCCCGCCGAGGCCGCTCGCCATCAGGAGGGGCGCGCGAGCGGAGCGGTCGATCGTGATTGAGAGGTACAGTTCCTGCGCGATGTCAAGCAGTTCCTGTGCAAACACGTGGCGGACCGTGTACGGGCCGATCGTCAAGCCGAGGATTGCGCGGGCCGCTTCACGGGCCTCCTCGAGGGTATGAGCGAACTTGATTCCCCCCGCTTTCCCGCGACCGCCGACCAGAACCTGCGCTTTCACGACACACGGGAGCGGTGGATCCTTGATGTCCTCGGGTCTCGACGCGAGGACGCCACGCGGTACGGGGATCCCGTACTTGCGAAAAATCTCGTGGGCTTTGTACTCGTAGAACTTCATCGGATGGCGGATGCCATGGCCGTTTCGGATTTAGTTTTACCGTGTTCGTTCGAACCGGCGATGTGGTCCATCAGTAAATCGGCGTGCCCGTTGTCGTGACGAGTTCCCGGAACCCCTTGATCAGTTGCTTCGTGATCTTCCCGGGCCTCCCGTCGCCGATGACCCGCCCGTCGAGCTCGACGACGGGCCCAATCTCCGCGGCCGTGCCCGTGATGAAGGCCTCGCTCGCGGCCCACACGTCGTACAAGGTAAACGGCTTCTCGACGGCCCGGATCCCGAGCTTCTCTGCGAGCTCGAGCGCGGTCTCCCTCGTGACCCCTGGCAGGTTCGTCGCTGTCGGCGGCGTCATCACGGAGTGGTTCTGGACGATGAAGAAGTTGTCCGCGCTCGCCTCCGACACATACCCCTGGGTGTCGAGGAGGAGGGCCTCGTCCGCCCCGTACTGGTTCGCCTCGACGCGGGCCATGATTTGGTTCAGATAGTTCAGGGACTTGATGCTCGGGCTGAGGGACTGCGGCGGGACCCGTCGGTAGCTCGATGTGACGAGCTTCAGGCCCTGCTCGTACTTTTCCTTCGGATACAGCGCGATCGATGGCTGTGCGATGATGACCACGCTCGGCCCCCGCTTGCACTTCCTCGGGTCGAGGCCGAGATCCCCAGGTCCACGGGTCACAATGGGCCGGATGTAGCCGTCAACGATGTTGTTCCGACGGCACGTCTGTAGGATCAGTTCGATGAATTCGTCCTTCGAGTGCGGAATCTTGAGGTCAATCGCCTTCGCGCTCTGGTACATTCGCTCGATGTGGCGCTCGAGTTTGAACACGCGCTTGTTGTACGCGCGGATGCCCTCGAAGACGCCGTCGCCGTAGAGCAGACCATGGTCGAATACGCTGACCTTCGCGTCGGAGGCCGGATAGAACTTCCCGTCGACGTACACGACTTGTTCCATTCGGGGGACCCCCACCCTCTCCGCGTATTGGGCGTGCGCGATATAGGCTTTGTCTATACCGACCCGAGCATTGTCTACCGGAACCGTTCCCCGGTCAGACGTTCGAACAGGGAGACGTAGAGGTCGCCCACGTCCCTCAGGACATTGTCCGGGAGAGCAGGGATTTCGGGCTCCGATTGTCCAGCCTTTCGCGCCTGCATCAGACGTTCGTGGTAGCCGATTTTGCGGTAATATTGACGCACGAACTCCTTGCTCAGCTCGACGTGCTCCCCGCGATTGTACGCCGCGAGGTCCCAGAAGCGATCCTCGTCCGCGGTCCCGAATGTGTCGATGAGCATGAGCGCGCGATTCGCATCCATCGCGAACTCCTTTTTCCCGTCGACGTGGATCAGCCCGCGCCGGCGGACCTGGTCGTTCAACCGCTCATCGATTCGGAGCACGGTTTCGAGGAGTTCGCTGTACTCACTTGCAGTGAGGCCCGAGATTCGCATCGCCTCATCGGGTGCGAGCTCGCGGTCGACCTTCTCGAGCTTTGTTGTGGTCTCGAGGAAAGGCTCCGGCAGGGGCTCCCCATACTTCGGCGCATGACCTTTTGGGAATCCCAGGGTCTCGGGCGCAACGCGGCCTTCGCGAATGCGGTCATGGAGGGATCCCGCGACAAAATACCGCGCGATGACCTCGAGGGGGATCAGATAGTTGCGAGTCCGAGGACCGAGCTTCGAATAATCTGGGATGACCTGCACCCGGCGCACCCGCATTCGGTTTCCGTCGAGCACGCGGAGGAAGTGCGTCTTCATGCCGAGGTCCTCCACCATCGCGAACCAATAGGCAGAGGTCCGGCAGAGCGTCTCCCCCTTGTGGGGGACGAGGGAGGGGATCACCTTGTCAAACACGGAAATCTGATCTGTGAAGAGGAACTCGAGCTCCGTCTCGGAGACCTCATAGACCTCCTTCACCTTCCCCTTTCGGACGAGATCCCCACGGGCCACGCCCGTTGGAACCGGGTTTGCCTTTTATCGCTTGCGGGCCGCTACCTCTTTGCGACCTCGACCCGCACGGTCAACGGGATTGGTTTCGCGAGGGAGTCCCCGACCGGCGAGGCCCGTTCGCACATCGCCTTGAGGCGGGCGACCTGCTCCTCGGTTGCGTGCGGAGCGTCGAGCCGCAAGGTATACCCAATCCGGTCGTACCCGGGTCCGGGACCTTCAAGGCCTAGCAACCGGCGGATGTTGAAGTGCCCCGTCGCCTCGATTTCCATCCCCTCGAGCTTGAGTCCGAGGAGCGCTGCGTGGGTCGCGACGACCTCGACATCGCATGCCGCGAGGGAGGCAAGCAGAACAGTCATCGCACTCGGATCGTCATCTCCGCCGATGTGGAACTTCCGCCCCTTGAGCTCCACCTCGGCTTGTGGGCCCGCCACCCACTTCGCGGTGACCTTGGGATTCCGTTCCGCTTGCTTCGGATCCCGATCGCATTCCTCGATATACTGTCTCATCTCCGGCACGTTGATGCCGTTGACGACCTCCTCCCCAGCGGTCATGACCGCGTGATGAAGCAGCGGTCGCTTAATCGTTTCTCCGGATGAAGGGGCGAGGGAACCCCGTGACAGTCTTATCGGTTTACGTCCGTGGACGGCCCGCCCGACGGGGCCGACGGGAGCCAGCCGTTCGCCTCGAGCCACCGTTCCGCCTCTCGATAGTCCGACGTCTCGAGGTGAACGTGGCCCTCGAGTTGTCCGTTCGAGTTGATACCGAGGCGGATACCCGCTTCAGTCAGGAGGGGCAGGTCCATCCGGCCGTCCCCGAACGCGACGATTTCGTCCCGCCGGACACCCCACTTCCGGGCGAGCTCCCGCGCGATTTCCCCCTTCCGCGGCGGGTTCACGCGAACGATCACATCCCCCGTGAACACGCCGTCCTCGTACACGAACTCATTTGCGAACGCCGCATCCGCATCGAACAGGGCCATCGCGGACTCCACGACCTCCCGGGGCCCGCCGGTCAGGAGGACGACCTTCACGGCCGCCCGCTTCAGTCGCCGCACGAACTCAATCGCCCCGGGTACGGGCCGCAGGGCCCGGGCGAGCTGGAGGATGTCGCTCTGCCGGATTCCCGCGAGGAGTCGGGCCCGACGACGAAACCCCTCCTCCCAATCGATTCGGCCGTCGATCCCCTGTCGGGTGATCTCCGACACCTCCGCTTCCTTGCCGATGAGGGCGGCGAGCTCGGGGAGGAACTCGTTCCAAATCAGGGTGTTCTCGAGGTCAAAGACGACGAGTTTCAGGGGGAGCCCTCTACCGCCACATCCCCCTGGTATTAATGGGCATCGTCGCGGGACGGGCGACGTGGCTATCAGAACACTTCGACGTCTGCGTGGACGTTGATGCCGTCCTCGTCGATGGTGTACGGTTTGATCGCGCGGCTGTGCTTGAGCCGTCGCATCTTCATCACTTGCATTGTGAGCTGGACGTCCCCGCTCTCCTTCTCCCGCACCCGCAGGACGATCACGCCATCGGAGATGTACTCCACGAGACCATCGCGGGACGACATCGGGTTGCCGTCCTTTGTCTCCGCGGTGAATACAGCCGTCGCGCCCGTGGACTTGATCTGCTGGGAAAGCGCGAACAGTCGCGCCCGCCGCTCCATCTCGTCCGCGAACATCATGTTCAGGAGGGACACGGAATCGACGACGACGCGCTCCGCGTCGAAGTCCTTGATGAACTTCGGCAACTCGGACCGGACCTTCGTGACGGTCGTCTTCGCATCCGCAGGTTCGAGCTTCACAACCGCGAGCCGCTTTTCTTTCAGAGGTGTCGCGAGGTCCCATCCGAACGCCGCCGCGCTCGTGACGATCGAGTCGACGTCCTCCTCGAGGGAGATGTAGATTCCCTTCTCTCCGTTGATCAACCCTTGCACGAGGAATTGGATCCCGAACGTCGTCTTGCCCGTTCCAAAAGACCCGAGGACGGTGATCGTGTGCCCCCTCGGCACGCCGCCCCCGAGCATCTCATCGAGGCCGTCGATTCCCGTCAGCACGAGGTTCCCCGTGCCGGTCTCATCCGTCCCACGCGTCTCGCTCGCGGCCTCGGCCATCTACGCGATCCTCTCCAGATAGACGACGACGAGGCCCTGTTGGCTCGTGACCATGATCGGGAACCGCGCGATCTTCTCCCGGGGAAGGTGCGGGAGAACGGACGTGAACTTCTCCACGTGCATTGAGCGTTGCCGGCGGGAGTTCGTCGGCGACGTCCGCCACTCGAACACGAGGCACCCGTCGACGCTGTCGACGATCATCTGCTCGAACCGTCGCTCGAGGATCCCGCGCGTGAGGAGAAGATAGGTGATCCCACCCCACGCCTTCGACGCCCGCTGGAGGCCTTTCACGGTCGTGATAAGGTCCCGCAGCTCGACCGCCTCGGACTCGATGAGATCCGTGAGGCTGTCGACCACAGTCATGCTTCCGAGCGCGTGTTCATCGAGGAACGCAATGAGGCTCTCGAGGATGTTCTCCGATGGAGTGCCGAACGGGCTCTCCTCGTGCGTCCAAGCGGATGGGACAACGGAGTTCCGGAAGTAGCTCCCGCTGAAGTCCTTGAACACCGAGAACTCCTGGAATCCGGCGAGAAAGTCTGCATTGAACGCGGCGCCCAGCTCCTCGAGGATCGCCTCGCGGGACCGCGAGAACGTCACGTAGCAGATTCTCTCCGGGAGGACGGATTCGTCGCACGCTTCACCGAGAAAGTAGTGCCTGAGTTCGGGCTGGCGGGACACGAGGGCTATCTTTGAGCCCGCGGTGTACACGTACTCGTGCATCCCCGCGCCGATGTCGCCGAGGAGGAGGACGAGCGACCCCTCCGGAAGCCCGCCATTGACGATCGCGTCGAGGTCCGCGATCGCCGTTGGCACCTTCCGCAGCGCATCCGGGTCGACGGTCTTGTTCAGCGTTTCCTCCGAGGAGTAGATTCTCTCGGCCGTTAGAGGCATCCCGGACATTCCGTGTTCGCATCGGTCCCTCGCGATAAAGCACTTTTGTAAAACGCGACGCGCGGGTGCATTCGTGCAGCGGTCTCCCGCGGATGTGCGCACTCTCCTCTCACGAGACGGCGCGAAGGGAATCCTCAAGTTCTCCCGCCGTGTCCCGAGGACCGTGGGCGATGCGGCGACGGCTACGGAGCGGTTCGCGACAGTAGTCGCACGGGGTCCAGACCTCGATCTCGCGGAAGCCGCGTTCCTCATCGCTCTCGAGGAGTATCCAACCCTCTCGATTCCTGCGTATCTGGAAAAGCTCGACGACATGGGCCTCGAGGCCCGCGACCGGATCCGATTGGATGCGCCGGTCGACGATCGAATTGATTCCCTGAACGCGTACTTGTTCGACGCGCTCGGGTTCAAGGGAAATGAGGAGGACTACTACGACCCGCGGAACTCGTTCTTGAACGAGGTCATCGACCGCCGCCTCGGCCTCCCGATCACGCTGTCCCTCGTGTATCTCGAGGTCGCGCGGCGAGTCGGCGTCCCCGCGTACGGCATTGGCCTTCCGGGCCACTTCATCGTCGGGGCGGGGGACGGCCCCGCGCGCATCCTGGTCGATCCGTACCACGGCGGGCGCCGGCTCACCCCTGCGGACTGTGCCCGCATCGTCGCCGGCGTCGCTGGCGACGCCGTCCCGCTGCGGGAGGAGCACTTCGCGCCCGTCGGGAAGCCGCAGTTCCTCTCTCGGATGCTGAGCAATCTCAAGTTCGCGTACCTCCAGGGGGAGGCGTCGGACAAGGCGCTGCGGGTAATCGACAAGATGCGAATCCTCGAGCCCGCCTCGTGGGTCGATGTCCGAGACCGCGGGATCGTGCTCCATCGGCTCGGCCGGGACCTGGACGCCCGGCTGGAGTTGCGAAGGTACCTCGCGAACGTGCCGGACGCGGAGGATCGACCCGCGGTCGAAGCCACGCTCGCGGAGATCGACACGATCCTCCAGTTGTATCGCTGAGCGAAGGAGCGAGGTCGCGGCCTAAATCTTCTTCATCCGTCCGAGGATCGGCTCGTAGATCAGTCCCTTGTCGAGGAGCGAGTTCACGAGTTCCTCGAGTCCGTCCTTGTCGATGCCCTCCTTCGTCGCCCGCGCAACCATCGCGTCCCAACTCGCGCCCTTGCCGTCCGCGTCGAGGTCACCGATAATTGCGAGCACCCGCCCCTCGAGATCCTCCTGCTCGACCGATACCGCGGTCTCACCTGCTGCGGCTTCGCCCGCTGCCTCGCCGACCGCCGCGCGTGTCTCCGGCAGGAGGAATGTGATTGCCTCGACGAGCACCGAAGAGTACCGGCTCAGGTCGACCTTGCCGTAGTGCTCCGCCGCGAGGACGATTCCCTCCGCGAGGGACGGCTTCACGCCGAGCGCGACGAGGCCTTCCTTCGTCAGTGGGTCCATCCGCTGGGCCTCCCGCATCGCATCGAGCCGCTTACGCAGGGACCGACACGCCTCGAGAATCCAGTAGTCCCGCACCCCCTCATCGACGACCTTCACCGCCTCCGGACGGATTGACGCGTACGTCGTCCCCGGTTCGGGCGAGAATAGGCGGGACTTGCCCGTGACGGCCGCGAATGTGGGCGGCTTCATCTTCGCGAGCATCGCGCTCGCCTCCGGTTGATATTGGCCGCTGTAGATGTGATACGTCCCCGTCGGGTCGGAGAGGCGTGCCCGCCACATCGGCGTCTCGTCCGTTGCGACGTTCTCGACGTCTGTGAGGACGCCGACGACGAACAGCCGGTTCACCTTCGCCCCGAGGGGCGTGACGACGTACGACGGGCTCCGCTCGCCGCCGTCGGACACCTCCTTCGTCGCGTCGTTGAACTCCCGCGAGAAGACGCGCCATGCGATCTCCCGCATCATCTGCGGGCCTCCCTCGGCTCACAATCGTTGCACGTACCCATGCGCCTTCCTCCATTCCTCCGAGAGCCTCCTCCTGGCCTCCGGGTCGTTCCACAGGTCGTTCAAGTCCGGCCGCGTGGTGCGGCACACGCCGAGCAGCTCGTCGGCCGTCACCGTGCCCATCGTCGCGAGGACGACCTCCTTCCACCCTCGGATCTCGGATTCGTGTTTGCGAGCGACGGCGTCGACGAGGGAGAACTCCCCCGCGATCCATCGCTCCACGTACCCGCGGGAGAGGGGCCGAACCCGCTGGGCGACCTTGTTCAGCATCGCGTGGCGGGCCATGTCGAGGAGAAGGCTCAGGCGGGTCCCTCCAGCTCCTCGAGCATCGCGCGGGCCTCTTCTTGAATATCGACCTTTAGGATTTTCGCCTGGTCGACGATCATCATGAGCCCGTAGTCGTCGCTCGTCACGTTCCCGCGGGCCTCGACCGGCTGCGCGACGAGGAGGTCCGCGAGCTGGTCGCGGATCACTTCTTGGCTCATCGCCTCCTTCGCCGCCGCGATGCACTCCTCGACGGTCTTGTCGAGAAGGCCCTCCGTAAGCTCCTTGCCGAACACGGCGGTCAATGCGCCGCTACCGTCATCGAGGACGGCCTTCACGCGGAGGTCTGCGGTCCCCGACACCTCGCCGTGGATCCGGCACACGCCCTTCCGGAGGACCCGCTTGCACTCCGGGCATCGGTAGATCAGGCCGGAGCCCTCCTTGAGGTCGATCAGGATCCCGCGCACGGTCACGTCGACGCCACCGCCCCGCTCCGCGAGGTCCTCGATCCACATCCTCGGTGAGGCCGCGAGCTCGTCCATCGGCGGCAGCGTGCCCTCGTCGAGCTTACGCACGGCCGCCCGCTCGTCGAAGCTCACTTGCGGGATGCCCCGCCAGGACTTTACGTACCCGCCCTCGACGTGAATCACGTTGCCCTCGTGGAGGTCGAAGTCCTTCCATGCACTGAACTGGCTCTTCGACGTCCCGTCCGCGAGGACGCCGGAGTAGACCGCCTTCGTCGCGCCATCGACCTCGACCTCGCGCTTCTCGATCGCGAGGATCCGGGCCGTGAACGCGATGTTCGACGAGCCCTCGCGAAGGTCGACGATTTTCACGGGCGTCGCCTTCGCCGCGGCGGGCGATGGGCCGCTCGGCCCCGTCGGGGCGGGCGGCAGCGCGTCTGGGGACTCCTTCGTGACGACCGTCCGCACCCCGAGGTTCACCTGGACTTGGCCCCGGAACTCCTTCGTGTACGCGTTCTGCACGCGCACGACGTCGCCCCTTGCGGGGTCAAACGGGAGGCGCTCCCATGCGGTGAAGGGCACCGTCCCCGTCGGGTCGCCGAGGATCCCGTACAAGATTGTCCGTGCCCCGGCCTCCGCGTCGATCTGCTTTTCGTTCACATTCACAATCCGACAGAGCAGGTTCACGGACGGCTCCCCGGGTCCGAGCTCCGCAATCGTCCTCGGGACGCCCACGGAAAGATGGGCCGGGTTCCCGCCGTGCTTCTTCACGATCGAACGCTTCGCGGTGTCGAGGGACACCCGATACACGTTGATGTAGTTCGAAAGCTCCTTTTCGATCTCCTGCTCGCTCACACGTCCACTAAGCGCCCGGGTGATGTCACGCACATGGGGCGCGAGTTCTTCTCTCACAAGTTCACGTCCTGAGGCGTGTCGATTTCTCGCCTCACGATGCGGGAGACCGCCGCGGTATAAAGGGGTTCGTTCGAGGTCTCCGAAAGTGCCAATCTACCGACCCACCCGACAAAGCTTATCCGAGCGCGGGCGTACGCGAAATCGTGAAGCTCGAGGCCCTCTTCGGGCATGTCCTCGAAGCGGAGTTCGCGGCCTGCTCCGCGGCGGGGCGGATCGATCGATATCCATGGGGTGCGATTCTCCTCGCGCCGGAGTATCCGCTCGTCCACGAGGCGAACATGGCATGGGTCGATCGCCTTCCCGCCGGTGGAATCTCGCAGGTCCTCCTCGAGCTGGACAATGTGATGCGTGTGAACGGGATCTCGTACCGTGATCTCGAGTTCGAGGACCCGACCGCGGCGGCTGCCGTGCACACGAACCTCGTAAGCCTCGGGTACGAGGCGACGCGCGCGGTCGCGATGGTCCGTCTCGGGACGGCGACGTGCATCCGAAATCCGGACATCGAGATCCGGGAGGTCGACACGCCGGAGGAACGGGACGTGTTCGATGCCGTCCTCGGGGACCTGTATGCGGAATCGCAATACGGCGAGGAGGTGTCCCGCGAGCTCATCGCGCGAATCCGCGAGCGCGCGCCGAAGCTGCGGGAGCGGCTGTTCCTCGGCCTCTTTGGTGGTGTGGGCGCGGGGATCGCATCCCTCATTCCGCGGGAGAAACTCGCGCTCTTCGATGAGGTCGGCACGCGTCCGAAGTTCCGGCGGCGGGGCGTCGCCCGGACGCTCGTCGATGAAGTGTCGAACCGTGCACAGGCAATGGGCCTGCCGTACGTGGGCCTCGTCACGGGATGGGACAACGAGCCCGCGCGGGCGTTGTACACGAGCCTCGGATACGCCGCCGTCGGCGAGATCCGGGGCTTCCATAAGGCGTGAGCGGGAGCACCCGTCAGGCCCCGTGTCGCTCGCCGTCGATACTCAAGGAACGTATTACCTTGAAAAGTCCCCGGCGTCATTCTGGGCGGTAGGGAAGCTGGAGCTTTCGCGAAGATGATTCACCGGGATTTGAACAGACGTCTACTATGGCATCACTGCCTCTCGAATCGGATGCGCGGACCCGGTGCCGCGGTACAAGTGGCGGATGCCTGCTGCGGCATCCAATCCCAGAACTTCTCGGAGAGCCTCTCCTCCTTCTGGGCGAGGATCGAAGGGTTCCGGGATGACGATGTCCTCACGGACTTGAGGCCCGGCGGTGGCTTGGTCCGGAGTTGGGTCATCCGGAGCACGATGCACACGATCCCCAGCAAGGACTATTACATCTATATCCGCGGCGGGGCGAGTGAGAGGATGCTGAAGTGGATCGATACGATCGCGAAGAAGGGGAAGGTCCTGCCGAGGGAGAAACGGTTTACACTCCTCTACGAGCCCTTCCTTGACGGGATCAAGGGGAGATCCGTCACAGGGGAGGAAATCACGGCCTTCATGAAAGAGCGGGCTCGCCAAATCGGGCTGAGGAGGGGTGGCTGGACCGGGCTCGGCGAAATGGCGTTCTCGGGCTTGCTCGTGCATGCCGGGAAACAAGGGTCGAAAAGCCTGTGGATGCGATCGGACGAGTGGATTCCTCGAGGTACGCGCGTACCCGCTCGCGAAACCTGCAGGGCGGAGCTGGTGCGGAAGTACATCGCCCGC
>CAYOUM010000018.1:11838-14377 GCA_964407185.1 uncultured Methanomassiliicoccales archaeon
GCCCCGTGTCGAGGGAGGACATCCGATACTGGGCGTACCTCTCGCGAGCACAGCTCGACCAGGCTCTCGGCGATCTCGCCGGTGACGTGGTCGTGGTGAAGGTGAGTGAGTCCGAGGAGCCCTTCATCGACCTTGGCGACGACGGTATGCAGGACTTCCCGCCGCCTCCCGGAGTCATCGTGCTGCCCAAGTACGACTCGCTCCTCCTGTGTATCAAGGACAAATCGAGGTTCATGGACATGGCCCACTACAAGCGAATCTTCCCGAAGATTCCCGTCGGAATGGTGAAACCGACGGTCCTCGTGGATGGATTCGTCGCGGCTACCTGGAGAAAGGTCGCAAAGAAAACCGCCACCTCCATCGAGATTCAACCGTTCACGAAGCTCGCCAGCGCGGCCACGAAGGCCGTTGAGCGGGAGTTCTCGGAGTATTGCGAATACGCTGGAATCGAGGCCTCTGTAAGATGGATGAGAAGTGCCTAGGAGTTCCGCACAGGCTCACTGGTTGAACGTCTCGACCCGCTCGTAGTTCTTCTTGAGATGCTTGATCAGGATGTCGCGGTTCCGGCGGAGGTGGCTCTCGTACCACACCTTCACGATGTCCGCAAAGAGGCGGTGGAGGTCCCGCGCCGCGACCTTCTCGAGTGGCTCGTCGTACATCGTGTGGATCGACCAGATCCGTTTCCAGCCGCTGTACTTGTAGTAATGCTCGCCCTCGCAATACTCGTACGTCACCTTCAGGTGAGGCTTCTCGTCAACGCTGTAATACGTGACCTTGAGCGCATCGCCCACGCGACCCTGATCCATCGTGCGGTCGATGAGCGACAGCGCGTTCACGCTCGCGGAGCTGAAGCCGCGCCGCCACGTCCAGTCGCCGTCCGGGAACGTGTCGACGAACTGCGCCCATAAATTGTACGGCGGCTCCATCGTGAGGTGCACGTTGATCTTGTTGAAGCGCTTCCAAATCTTCCAGAAGTCGTCGATCAGCTGGCGGTTGATTTCCGCCCGCTCGACGTTCTCCTCGCCGACCTCGTCGACGATCTCCTTCGTCTTCTTCTCGAGCTCCGCGTCGAGGGAGTCGAACCAGTCATCCCCTTTGCCCTCGGCCTTCTTTGCGGCCATGGCCAAGTCCCTTCTCCTCGGCGCCGAATGAAGGGAGCCATTATTAACTGTTTGTCACCGACTCGTCAAGGGCGGCGGCCCCGGCATCCCTCCGGTGATTTTATGGATCCGTGCCACCAATTGTTCCGACCAGGGGGTCCGATGTTCGCCAGGCCGGTCTACCGGATCGAGTGCCCAAACTGCGCGAAACTCCTCGAGACCCCGCGACTGCAGACGTGCTACAATTGCGGCGCTTCCCTGGAGGGAGTGTGGCGACGCGGCGGGGAGCCCTGGCCGCTCTGGCGTACGGTCGCGTTGATCATGCTGACGGTGATTACGGTTCTCGCTCTGGTCTATCTCTTCCTTCAACTTCTTCGAGCCGCGGGCTGAATCTGCGTGAGAGCATGTTCATGCGTGGATTCCCAGTGCTTCGACGAGACGCAAGTCGCACGGATTGGAACTCCACCGATAGATTGATGAGGAAATGTCCGCATGAATCGGATCACTGCGGCATTGCGCCGCGGGAGGCAAGGAGCCTCTTTGGCCAAGAAGGCTAAGGGCAAGAAGAAGAAGCGCTAAGGTTCGTCCCCGATGGACCTGTAGTGCTGGGCCGGTCCTTACGACCGCCCGAGTTTCTCCATTTTTTGTTTCTTCATTTCTTTCTCGACGCGCTCCCGCAAGACCTCGTTCACGACCTTTCCGTCCGCGCGTCCGCGGAGTCGCTCCATCGCAAGGCCCATGAGCGGGCCCATGGCGGCCTCGCCACGACTTACGATTATCTCACGGTTCGCGGCGACAACCTCGTCGATGACCTGCTCGACCGCCGCTCGAGCTAGGCCTGCGAGGCCCAACGCCGAAGCTGCTTCGCCTGCAGTGGCCCCGGTCTGGGCCATTTGACGCAACACCGCGGGAATCGCTTCCTTCGCGAAGGTTCCCCAGTTCATTTGCCTGAATACATCGAGGAATCTTTCATCTGAGACACTTTCGAGGTCAACCCCTTCCCGTTTCAGCTCGACGGCAGTGTACGTCAACGTGGTCGCTGCCGTTCTGGCCTCACCCGTCTCCTTCGCGACGAGTTCGAATAAGCTGTGCCTCCCTTCTTGGAACAGCTGACGGGCCTGCTGCTCGGGGATCTTGTACGTACGTGAGAGTCGCGGGATCGCGACTTCGGGCCTTTCCGGAAGACTGTTCTGGATTCGCGCAAGTCGCTCGGTTGTCACGCGAATCGGCGGAACATCGGTCTCCGGGTACATTCGGGCCCTCCCCGGGAGCGGTCGGCTGTAGGCGGTGGATCCATCCGGTCGCGGCTCGCGCGTCTCCTCGGGGACTCCGTGGATTGCGGCGTCCGCGCGCGGCTGCATCTCGTCGATCGCGGTGCGCGCCTTCGACGCCTCCTCTGCCACCAGGACGAACGCATCCTGGGATCCCAGGCCGAGGGA
>CAYOUM010000019.1:0-3942 GCA_964407185.1 uncultured Methanomassiliicoccales archaeon
GGCTCTTAAGGGAGGCGGTCCTGCCATGGCTTATGCGAGCACGCCGGGGCCCATCACGTGCCAGTGCATGTGGGGCGTGATTCCCGGTGCGGCCGCGTGCGTGCGGACAAAGAACCCTGTCTGCCCGAGGCCGAGGGATCGAGCGGTCTCCTGCACCGCGCGGACCATGGAAGAAAGGAGATCGCCGTTCAAGGCCATCGGATCCAGAACGGAGGACACATGGATCTTCGGAATCACGACGACGTGAATCGGCGCCGTTGGGTCGCGGTGATGGAACGCGAGGACGCGGTCGTCCTCCCAGACTTTCCGGATTTCAAGACGCCCGGACAGGACATCCTCGCAGTACCAGTCCCGCCGCTTGCCGGTTTGCGGATCGCCGTACCATGCCCATTTCCCCGCGGCGCGGCCGAGTTCCCCGAACAAGTGATCCGCGAGCTGCCGCCGATCCTTCGGCGGGGCACTTTTCAGCATCGTCAGGAGACCGTGGAACGCGTCTTCGAGGTCTGCGCGATCGATCGACTTGGAGGTCCCCGGAGTTCTCTTCCGTCCCCTCGCCATCGTCCTTCCCCTGTGTGGGAGGAGAGTCGCGGCGTCGCAAAGGTGTTTCGATTCCCTCTGCGACCATCGCGCAAGGTGGGCGCTCCGAGATTCACGCTTCGGGCCCGCCTTCCCGCTTGATGTACGATCCCGCGGCAGTTTCTGGAACCTGCAGCCGTCGCCGCTCCTTTCGGTCGAGCGACTCCCCGATTTCTCGCAACTTCGCGAAGACGACGTCAATGTCGGGCACTGTCGTCCGATGGCTGCAAATCGAAGGTCGTAACACGGTGTGCCCACGAACCGATGTGGTCATAACAAACGCGACGCCCGTGAGCTGAATCTCATCCGCGATCCGCTGGTTCAGGTAATCGAGATAGGCGTTCATCGTCGCGTGCGCATGGAGGCTCCACGTTGCGAGGTTGCGGAGGTCGTTCGGCGCGTAGCGGAACGAATAGATGAACAGCGTCGGGCGATGTAGAGCCTCGAAGTCGCTCGAGGCTCGGACGAGCGCGTCGAGGTGTTCCGCGCACCGGATGTTTCGACGAAGCAACTTTCGGTATCCTGCCGCTCCGTAGTGCTGGAGGGTCATCCAGACCTTGAGGGCCCGGAAGCCGCGCGACATCTGGGGCCCATACTCGAGGTAGTCGAGGCCCGTGTACTCCGTCGGGAGCATGCCGCGCAGATACGGCGCGGTGAGGGAAAACGCCCGCCGTAGCTTCTCGGGGTCGCGAACGAGGACACATCCACACTCATATGGAATGTAAAGCCACTTGTGCGGATCCAACGTGACGGAATCCGCCCGCTCGAGCCCACGGAACAGATCCCTTTTTTCTGGAAGCATGGCTCCCACCACGCCACACGCTCCGTCCGCATGGAACCAAATGGTGCGGGTAGCACACACCCGCGCGATGTCTTCCAGCGGGTCGACGGCGCCGACGTTGATCGACCCGACCTGGGCGACGACGCAGAACGGGATGTCCCCGCGCGCCTTGTCGTCATCGAGCATTCGCTCGAGCGCGTCCACATCCATCGTGAAGTCGTCCCGGCTCGGGACGCGGCGCACAGCCTGTCGGCCGAGGTTCAACACGTCTGCGACCCGGACAACGGACGTATGGCCTTCGTGATCGGCCGTGTAGATCGTGAACCGGCCCTCGCGGTTGTCGCTCTGGAGTCCCTCCCCTGTCGTGTCGTACGATGCCGTGTTCCGAAGCGCTGTGAGGATGGCGCCGAAGTTCGCCATCGTCCCGCCCGTTTCGAAGAGGCCCCCGCACGACGTGGGATAGCCGATCAGCTCCGCAAGCCACGCGATCGTCCGCCGCTCGATTTCTGTGGCGGCGGGAGCCGGCTTCCAGGCGCCTACGTTCATATTGACGGAGGCCGCGAGGGCCTCTGCGAGCGTGGCGATCATTGTCCCCGAGCCGTTCACGAAGCCGAAGTACCGGGGCGAGCCGAGGTGCGTCGCGATCGGAAGGACGTCCTTCGTCCATCGATCCAGGATGGTGGCCGGATTCTGGCCCTCCCTCGGCAGAGGCTCGTCAAACTCCGCGGCAACCTGAGCCGAGGTGCGGCCCGGGAACACGGGGACATCCCGAATCGAACGGTAGTAGTCCGTGATCATGTCGACGACGAGGTAGCCCAGGGATCGGAACGCGTCCGGGTCGAGGTCGAGGGAATCAGATGGCTCGTCCTTCGCAGGCATGATCGGCGGAGTCGGCGCATCCTTGAGAGGCTTTGTGGGCCACGCACTCCTAGCGCGCCCCTCCGAGGGTGGCCATCAGGACCTTCCTCTCGGCGACCCTGAGATGCTTCGAAAGCGCAGCCTTGGAGACCCCCACAAGGCCCCCGAGCCGGTCGAGGGAGATCTTCGCGGGCGATTCATAGTAACCGAGCCGGAATGCGAGGACGAGGAGTTCCCGTTGGCGGGACGTGAGCCTCGCCAAGGGCTCCCATGCATCCGCGGGCGCCGTGCGCACGGATCGGACCCAGCCCGCGCCGCCATATCGGCGGAGAACCTCCCGAAGCCTTGGGAGGACCGCCTCGGACACGAGGAGCGACACGCGCGCCTCCCGGCCTCCAGACCGGCTCACCCGCAACGGGAAAACCCCGCCACCCGTCGCGAGCTGCTCCCGCAACGGCTCGGGCACCTTCCACTCGATCCACGCGATGTACTCTCCGCGCTCGCGATTCGCGGAGAGCATCTCGAACCGCACGAGGCGGTACCGCCGGACGAGGGCGCGCGCCTCGCGCTGGATCGTGTCGAGGTCCTTGAACGGACCGCGCCGGTGGACCCGGATGATGAGGACAAGGACCTGCGGCCGCACCGCGAAGGACTGGAGCACGTCGAGGGACTCGTTGTTCTCGAAGAACCGCTCGCTGAGGACGCCGAGATCCTCGAGCAACGGGATTGGCACGTTCAGCTCGACCTGCTTCATCGAGACCTAGTTGACAGGTAAACCATCCGGCCCTTATAGCAATGCCTCGTGTTTTCATACGAGGTGGTGTTGCCGATGGAACAAGAGGGCTCGAAACCGTTCGTCTCGGAGACGTCCGTGATTACGTGCGACATGACTGGGATCGTCCAGCAATACGCCGCCGACGCGGAGGCACTGTTCGGTTGGACGCGCGAGGAGGTGATCGGCAAGATGAGCGTGGCCACGTTCCACCTCCCGGAGAACGTGCCGACCCTCGTCCCTCGTCTCCTCAAGGAAGCCGTTGAGAAGGGGAAGTTTCAGGAAGAGGTGGTCCTCCGTCGGAAGGATGGGAGACAGTTCCGGGCCGTCCTCACGGTTCGGCCGATGATCGACGAGGGGAAGCAAGTCGGTTACATGGGGATGACGCATCCCCTCGAGCCGCCACACTGAGGCTCACATCGGAAGGTCGCCGAGATGGCCACACCCGAGGCGAAGCCGTTCACGTCCGAAACGTCCGTCATCACGTGTGACCTGAACGGAATCGTTCAGCAATACGCCGCCGACGCGGAGGCGCTGTTCGGCTGGAGCCGCGACGAGGTGATCGGCAAGATGAACGTCGCGATGTTTCACGTGCCGAGGAATGTCCCGACGCTCGTCCCTCGTCTCCTCCGAGAAGCCGTCGAAAAGGGGAAGTTTGAGGAGGAAGTCACCCTGATGCGGAAGGACGCCTCCTCGTTCCGGGCGATCCTCACGGTCCGGCCGATCTTCCGCGAAGACGAGCAGGTCGGGTTCATGGGAATGACGAAGCCCCTCACGCCGCCGGGAAAGGTGCCTGTCGCGAAGCTCTGGATTCAGGCCCTCCGTGCGCCGTTCCTCGTTGCGTCGATCATCCCGGTACTCGTAGCGACCCTTGCCGCGTTGCAGACGCGTGGTGTGTTCGACGCCAGCCTCTTCCTCCTGTGCCTCTTCGGTGCCGCGTTCGTACACCTCGGGA
>CAYOUM010000019.1:3952-7802 GCA_964407185.1 uncultured Methanomassiliicoccales archaeon
TGACGCGTGGGACTACCGGAGCGGGAACGACTTGGCCGTCCGTCACCTGAACCCGTTCGCAGGCGGCGGGAGGGTCCTGCTCCGCGAGGTTTTGAACACACGAACACATCTCTCGGTCGCGATTCTCTTCCTCGCCCTGAGCACCCTGATCGGGCTCTATCTCGTCCTCAGGGTCGGCTGGCCGCTTTTGATCATAGGAATCGTCGGCGTCATCTTTGCGTACTTCTACGTCGGCCCGCCGCTGCGGCTCGCGTACCACGGGGTCGGCGAGGTCGTCGTAGGGTTGGCGTTCGGCCCCCTCATTGTCCTAGGTACGTACTACACCCTCGCGCAGTCCTTCGACCCGCCGGCGATTTTCCTCTCGGCTTCCCTCGGCTTGCTTGTGGCGGGGATTCTATGGATTAATGAAGTGCCAGACATCCCCGCGGATGCCGCCGTGGGGAAGCGAACCCTCGTCGTCCGAATCGGGGTCGGGAGGGCCACGACGGTGTTCGGCGGGATGGTCATCGCCGCGTATCTGATTCTCGTCCTCGGCGTCGTGTTCGCGAGGCTCACGCCATGGGCCCTCTTGGCGCTTCTCGCCCTTCCCTTGGCGGTGAAACCGATCCGTGGGCTCCGGAAGGCGGGTGCGGACCCTCACGCCCTCATTCCGTCGAATGCCGCGATGATCATGGCCACGATCGTGACGGGCGCCCTCTTGATCGCGGGCCTCGGGATTTCTGCGCTGCTCGCCTCGTAGGGAATCCGGAGGTCTATACGTCCGCCGACCTCCCGCCACAGCCATTAATAGGACGTTGCGGCATCCCTGAGGACCCGCACTGGGGAGGTTGGAGATGGCGCAGAAACCCGGCAGCATTGTGCACGTTGAGCTACACTCGAGCGACCCCGCGAAGACGAAGAACTTCTACGGTCACGTGTTCGGGTGGAAGTTCCAAGAGATTCAGGAATTGAACTACTCGCTTTGGCGGGCAGATAGCGAGCCCGGCGGTGGAGTGATGCAGACGATGGAGGGCCGGCCACCGCAGGTCCTGAACTACATCCTCTCCGAGAACATCGACGGAGACCTCCGCAAGGTCGGATCCGCGGGCGGGATAATCCTGCAGGCGAAGACCGAGATCCCGACGCAGGGGTGGTGGGCCCTGTTCCAGGAGCCCGGCGGGACGGTCATGGCGCTCTATGAAAACTTGCCGCCGCCCAGACCCGCACGGAGAAGGACGGCGAGGAAGGCGGGGCGGGGGACGAAGAAGGCGAGGGGAGCGCGTCGGCGGCGCAGGTAATCCTCCCTGGTTTTCGGAAGGCGTGGTGAGGTTAGCCCTTCATCGGGGCCCACAGGATCGTCATGATCTTCCGCTCGGCCTCCCCCGTGTGGTCTTCCGGATCGCAGACGTAGACATCGCCTGGTGGTCCCATGACCGCGAGCTTTGAGGCTTGGACCTTCTTCATGAATTCCTGCCACATCTCCCCAAGCTTGGAGTAAGGCCCTTGTGCGACATACCACGCGACCCGACCGTGTACGTGCATCCATGGCGGGAGCTTCCCGGTCTGGACGCTTCCATTCGCGAGGCGGTCGTACTGCTTGTGAATCTCCGCATCGTTCATCGTCGGTTCCTCTTCTGAGCGCAAACCATGAGGGGTAATCAAGCCTCGGTCCGTACATGTCCTAGGTTCCGAACTCCGTGATGGGCCTCTGCGCGGCGATCGCCTTCTGGAGATGGCTGACCCGGGCCCCGAGCAGGCGAACCGGTCTCCGTCTCTCCGCGAATTCGGCGAGGAGTTCGCGGCACGTCGTCCGCATCACCTCTTCGTCCGACACGTGCGTCCCCAAGGTCCTTTCCCGGGTGTGCGTAACGAACCCTTCGAACCGGATCTTGATGCCGATCGTGCGGAAGCGCACGCCCTGGCCTTTCGCGCGCAGCCACACGTTGTGAACGACGGAATCCATCGTCTCCCGGATGACGGACCATTCCATGACGTCCCGGTCGAACGTCCGCTCGACGCTGATCGACTTCGGGTCGGGCCGCTCCTCGACAGGAATCTCCTCGATTCCCCTCGCGATCCCCCACAGCCAGACCGCGTTCTTTCCCAGCTGCTTCTCGAGCTCCTTCCCCGGGTATTTCGCAAGGTCGCCGATCGTCTCCATCCCGAGGGATCGGAGGAACGACTCCGTCTTTGGGCCGATTCCACTGATCTTTGAGACCGGGAGTGGCGCGAGGAATTCCGTAATCCGGTCCGGCTGGACGACCGTGAGCCCGTCCGGCTTGCTCGTGTCGGACGCGATCTTCGCCGCGCTCTTGTTCGGGGCGATCCCGATTGAACACGTGAGCCCCTCCCGCTCCCGGACGGCCCGTTTGATCTCCTTTGCGAGTTCAACCGCCCTGTCGTAGTCCCCGCCGGTCCGCTTCGTAACGTCGAGGAACGCCTCATCGATTGACGCGTGCTCGAGGATGTCCGCGTGTTCGCGGAGGACGTTCATCAGGCTCTCCGAGACGTCCCCATAGAGGTCGTAGTTCGGCTCGAGGTAGATTGCGCCCGGAGCCCTCCGATAGGCCATCGAAATCGGCATCCCGCTTCGGATCCCGAGTTGGCGGGCCTCGTAGCTCGCCGCCATCACGACGCCTCGGGCCTTCCCACCCTCGGGGAGCGCGCCCACGCAAACGGGCTTGCCAATCAGATCGGGATTCTCTCGCCGCTCGACGCTGACATAGAAGGCGTCCATGTCGACGTGCATGATCACGCGGGCCACGGCTCGAGTGATGGATGTCATCACGCTTTAGTTTCGCCATTGCGGGATGGATGCTCGTGATCCCACCTTGGTACCGGGTCGGGTTATAGACATCTGTGCAAAAGGGCCGGTGACGACGCTGCGGTCCATCGAGGGATATCCGCTTGGTTTTGGATATATGTGCAAAAAGGGCGGAGCGTCCCCGGCTCGATTATGGACAGATGTGCAAAAGATTGGCCGGACAGGCGGCCCTAATCGTTTCTACCCAACCGAGGCCTGATCAATCTCGAACTCGACACCGAGTTCTGTGAGACCTTTGACGATCACTGGGAGGACTTCGCTTCGCACGAGAAGGACGGATTGTCCGAGGTAGCGAACTCCTTCGCGATCGACGACTCCAGGGTATCGGTAGGTCCTCCCGTTCGCGCCGACGCTGGATCCGTACACGAATCTCTGGAGCCGCCGGCAGACCGCGCGATCCCGACTGTCGACATCCCAAGTCACGAGGAACCCGGAGAGAGGGCCACGTGACTTGCCCCAGCGGAACCACCGCAGGGTCGATCGCCGGCCATGGGCGCCCTCGTGGGATGTTTTGTGCACATCTGTCCAAAGGTGTCTGTCGGGCCGGTCTCGGTTTTGCACATGTGTGCATAATCGGTCGACCCCATGGCCTTATTACTCGGAGGGAGGTGAAAGTGGACGACATATCTTTCTCGCTGGCGGTGAAAGTGCCGGCCCCGAGAGCAAGGTCTAAGGTCGGAGGAGTCGTGCTCTTTTCGTGAGAGCCTGGACGAAAGTCCTCGTGGGGGTGCTCCCAATCACGATAGGGAGCTTGTCCGTTTTGTATGGCTTAGGTCAGTGCATCCTTGCGATCTATGACCCGCTATGCCCAGCCAAGTTCTATGTCCCTATCTGGGCGGGTCTCGGCGCGATTGTTGGCGGCTTTCTCTGGTTGGCCGTCCAAGGGGCAAGGGCGGTGTACCTGCGTGTCTCCGGCGCGCTAAAGGGGTAGACGGCGAATCACCCGAAGTCCGCGAGCCCCTTCTGTCCCGCCGCCTTCCCGGCGAAGAACTCCTACTCGGCGAGCCCACCAACCGGCGGAACTGTTTAACACGCCGGCTGCAGGTT
>CAYOUM010000019.1:7812-8905 GCA_964407185.1 uncultured Methanomassiliicoccales archaeon
GAATCGTCGCTCGCCAATTTTCGCGGGAGCCCGCACCATGGGCCGCGTCACTTGGATAGGGCCCAGACGATCGCGCGGCCGAACGCGGGCAGGTCATCCGGGAACCGCGAGGTGATCAGGTTTCCGTCGACGACGACCTCCTTGTCGACCCATTTCGCCCCCGCGTTTGCGCAGTCGTCCCGGATGCTCCAGAACGACGTCATCGTCCGCCCCTTCACGATTCCCGCGCTCACGGGGACCCAGCCCGCATGGCAAATCGCCGCCACGGGCTTGCCAGCCTGGTCCATCGCCCGCACGAAGTCTAAGATTTCCTTGTGCCGCCGCATGCGGTCGGGGCCCACCTCGCCGCCCGGAATCACGATGGCATCGAAGTCCTGAGGCCGGAGGTCCGCGACCTTCTTGTCAGGTTTCACCGGATATCCGTGCTTCGACCGGTACTCCTTCAGCTCGTGGGCTCCGACGACGACCTCGGCGCCCTCCTCCTTGAGCCGATAGAACGGGTACCAGAATTCCTGGTCCTCATGCCCCTCGTCCACGAGCAGCAACACGGTCCTCCCGGAAAGCGTCATTAAACCTCCTCGGTGGGCCAAAGCGCCCCGGCGCAAAATCCTTTGCGCCCAGGTGGGCCCTTACCGTCGTCGATTCTCGGCGCGACCCCGTTTCCGAGTCCTGTGCGGACGCACGGATTCGTCGATCCACACTCCCACTACCCGAAGTCGCCAAGTCCCCTCTGCGCCCCAGCCTTCGCCGCCGGGAACTCGTACTCGATCATCCCCGCCAAGCGGCGGAACTCGTTCACGCTCGCGGGGCCGAACCCGGCATAGTGGTTGTTGAAGAAGACAAACGCGCCCTTCACGGCGTCGGCCGCCTCGTCGAGCTCCTTGTACCACTCCCGCATCTCTTGGGATCGGTCCCGCTGCTTCTCCTTGAACTCCGTGATTTCCCGGTCACCGACGAGCCGGAGGTATGCGTAGTCTGCGGTCACGTCCGCGGGGCTCTTCAGGTATTGATTCTCGGTCCACACCATCGCGACGTTGCGATCCCGGAGGAGCGAGTAGACGTCGTCCCGGAACCACGACTTGTGGCGGAACTC
>CAYOUM010000019.1:8915-9435 GCA_964407185.1 uncultured Methanomassiliicoccales archaeon
CGTAACCAGCGTCCGCCGCCACCTCCAGCGGTGAAAGCCACCTCACCGAATGAGATCACTCCTCCCTACCGTTTCATTACGATTGGTGTATCGCCATTGTTCCCTTGGGTGTCATCCCGAGGAGCATTAGCGACGAGGGACCCGCACTTCTCCTTCAGCTCCTTCGCAGACGCGTAGAACCAGCCGAGGTTTTCCGCAACCCCGTTCAGCTTCTTTTCGTGCGTGATTCGCTTCGGCATCTTCATCGTGAACAGGAAGTGGTCCGGCGTGTTCCGGTACCATGTCTTTGTCATTGCGGGGCCCGGCGTGCGGTAGAATGAAGAGTCGACTTCGACGCAGTCGAACACGCTCGAGTACAGCTTGAGGTAGTCCGATTTCTGCGCGTTCGGCGGGTAGAAGCCGCCGAGCCAATCGTCGTAGCCCCAGCCGCTGCAGCCGACTCGCAGCTTGGCCGACAGGTCGGATGGCATCCCACGAGGGATGAGGCGGGGGACAAAAAGGATTTGTCCTCGCGATCACG
>CAYOUM010000019.1:9445-11526 GCA_964407185.1 uncultured Methanomassiliicoccales archaeon
AACGGTCCAGAGAGAGGCGACGCGGCTGATCGCGGAGGAGTATGACCGCCTGTCCCGAAAGTGGGACCGCCATTTCGTCACCGCGACGAAGCTCATGCGGGAGAGGGTCATCCAAGCGGCACTGCTGCGTCCCGGGAACCATGTTCT
This sequence comes from uncultured Methanomassiliicoccales archaeon, assembly GCA_964407185.1. Classification (GTDB taxonomy): domain Archaea; phylum Thermoplasmatota; class Thermoplasmata; order RBG-16-68-12; family RBG-16-68-12; genus EA-19. The sequence continues at coordinate 9,593 of CAYOUM010000019.1, forward strand.
CGACGTAGGAACGGGAACCGGAGCCGCTGCCTTCCAGGCCGCGAGGCGAGTTGGTCGGAGAGGGTTCGTCCTCGGCATTGACCTGTCCCCCGAAATGCTCCGGACGGCACGCAGGAAGGCGGCGAGCCGAGGGTCGACAAACGTGCACTTTCGGAGGATGGACGCGACAGCCCCCCGCTTGACCGGCGGATCGTTCGACGGGGTGATTTCCAGCTTCGGCACGCCGGACGGCGCGTACGACGGCGCGGCGGTGTTTCGGGAGTGGCATCGCGTTCTCAGGCCCGGAGGGCGATTGTGCTTCGTCGAGGCCGCGTGGTCGGCGCTCATCGATCCGATCCTCGAGCGAACGCTTGCGAAGTACCGGGTGAAGGATCCAAGCCCGAAGCTGGCGGCTCGTCGTCGGACCATGGCCCGGGTTAGACAGGAGCGTAAGCATCTGCCGCTGATCTCGGCGGACGACCCGCCGAAGGTTAAGCGCCTGATGGAGGCGGCGGGCTTTCGTGACGTCCGAGCCGTGACGCGGCGGTCCCTCGGCACGTTTCCTAGCGACCGCGCCGTTCTCGACATCGTGCTCTCCCTCGGTGCGGAGGACGAAGTTAGGGAGATGCCCCCGGCCGCGCAGGCAGGGTTTCGGCGGGAGATCCTGGTCGCACTGCGTCCCTACGCCTCGCGTGGCGGGACTCGACTGCCCGCGCGGGCGGTCCTCTTCTTCGGCCGAAAGGCGCTTCGGTAGGCTGGAGGCACCTCTGCCAGCGTGACGGACCACGTCATGCCTAAATATGGGGACGGGGCATGGCCTGTCGAGGGGGGACACATGCGAGAACCGAGCGCGAATCGCAGGCTTCGGGCGGGATCGGTGATTGTCTTCGGCACGGCCATCGTGCTGGCGGTTTTCTCTGTCGTGGCCGTTTTTGCACCCATGCGCGGGGAGGAGGAACTCGCGGGGACCACATTCGCAGACCTCCAGGCGTCGAATCCGGGGTTCGCGCGGGTCGTGTGGCACTACAACGCGGGAATCGCTGTGCTCGTGCTCGGACTCAGTGTGCTCGTCGCTTTCCTGGCGTGGAAGGAGTTGTCACGCGGTTCGAGGACCGCATGGTTCACGATCTTGTTCATCGGCGTGACGATCGCCGTCGCACTGTTGGCCGCCCATGTGGGAATCAGCCATCCGGACGTGACCCATTGGGGACCCCCGATCGTCCTGCCCATTCTTCTCCTGATCCGTCTCGCGATTTCCGCGAAGCCGGTGTTGTCCGGTTCTCGGGGGATGGCGGCGTAGGTCGGTGGACCTGAGGCAAGCGGTGGGACCACGAGGCAATCCGTTCGTCGACCGGCGCAGCGATTGGTGGCGGCGGAGTACGATCGCGTCGCGTTCCTCTGGGACCGCATCTTCGTGCCTGCCACGAACGAGTTGCGCGGGCGGCTCGCCGAGGCAGCGAGGTTCCGCCCGGGGGAGCGCGTCCTCGACATGGGGACGGGGACGGGCGCAATGGCATTCCTTGCAGCGCGCAAGATCGGACGGACGGGACTCGTCCTCGGAATCGATATTTCCTCCGAGATGCTCGCGAAGGCGCGGGCGAAGGCGGCACGGCACGGGCTGCGAAACGTACGGTTTCGGCGGATGGACGCTGCGTCGCTCCGAATTCCGAATGCGTCGTTCGACGTCATTGTCTCAAGCTTCGGCACGCCGGAAGGAGTGTACGATGGCTTGGCAGTGTTCCGTAAATGGATCCGCGTCCTCAAGCCCGGGGGACGGGTGTGCTTTGCGGAGAGCCCGGGCGTCACTGGTTTCGACAAGATCCTCGCACGGTTGGCGGAATCGTATCGGGTCAAAGAGCCGAGTCCGAGGCTGGCGGCGAAGCGTCGCCTCCGGGAAAAGATTCGGGAAGAACGAAAACACTTGTCGCTGATCACCGCCGACGACCCCGAGGAGG
>CAYOUM010000019.1:11536-14177 GCA_964407185.1 uncultured Methanomassiliicoccales archaeon
CTGCGTTTGATGCGGACCGCAGGGTTCCGCGACGTCCGGGTCTCAACCTTGCGGTCAAGGGTGACGGCCCCGAGTGCCCGGGCGGTGCTCGATCTGTTCCTCTCGTGGGACCTGGCGGACGAGTACATCGACATGCCCTCCAAGGTCCGCAAACAGTTCCGCCAGGAGTTCCTGCGGGCGCTGCGCCCGTATGGAACCCCGAAGGGCTTGCGAATCCCGGCGAGGACGATCCTTTTCTTCGGCCGAAAGCCTCGAGGCTCACGTCTCAGGCAAGGAACCTGATAGGACTCGGAAATCTTCTTTTCACGGTGTTCAGAGTCTCCGTGTGGAGGATCGTGGATTCGGAATCGAGCGCGCTCTCCGGGTAGAAACCGCCAAGCCAATCGTCGTATCCCCATCCGCTGCACCCGATGTGCAGCTTATCCTTCACCGTCATGGGATTCTGGGCGGGATAATCACGCGAGAATGAATAAATAGCGCCCGGGGCGACGGTCCCCAAAGGCATCCCCGTGGACCTGATTCTCGCCCTCCTCATCTTGTTCGTCGCCGCACGGCTCGCGGGTGAGGCGATGGAGCGGATCCATCAGTCGCCGATGATCGGCGAGGTCCTCGCGGGCATCATCCTCGGCCCCGCCATTTTGGGCCTCATCGATCCGAATCCGCTCACGGATCCTGGCGCCTCGCTTGCCGTCGTCGCCCAACTCGGGGTTCTCGTCCTCGTCCTGCTCGCGGGAATGGAGCTCGGGCGGGAGGGGCTTCATCGGGCGTTTCGGGAGCGAAGCATGCTCGTCGCGACGGTCGAGTTCTTCCTCCCGTTCGCGCTCGGCTACAGTTTCGCCCTTGCCCTTGGGATGAGTTTCCCGCAGTCCCTGTTCCTCGGCACGGCATTGGCGGTGACGGCCCTTCCGGTCAGCGTTCGTATCCTCATGGACCTCAACCTACTACACAGCCGACTCGGTCGCGCGATCGTGTCCGTCGCCCTCGTGAATGACCTCATCGCCTTTGCGATGCTTGGCTTGATTCTCGAGTTCGAGCGGCTCGGCGCGGTCACGCCCGACATCGCGACGGTCTCGTTCGTCGTCGGCAAGAACCTGATGTTTCTCGCCCTCGTCTTTTCCATCAGCGTGGTCCTGAAGATGATGACGAGGTCCGCACCGGATGGATCCTCGCACATGCAGCGACTCCTCGCGAAATTACGGGGCCAGGAGAGCGGATTTGCGTTGGGCATCCTCCTTGCCCTCGCCCTCGGGGCCGCCGCGGAGATCCTGGGAATCCACTTCGTGGTGGGCGTCTTCTACGGCGGGATCCTCGTGACGCCGAAGCTGATTGGCAATGCGCAGTTCGTCAAGATCCGAAGTTCCGTTTCCGTCTTGACGTTCGGACTTCTCGCGCCGATCTTCTTCGCCTTTGTCGGACTCAACTTCACTCTCCCGTTCGGCGCCTGGCCCATGATCATCGCGATCACGACGATTGCATTCCTGGGGAAGCTCATCGGCGGAATCGTTGGTGGCCTGTTTGCCGGGTTCCGCGGGGCGCGGGTGTTCGCCCTCGGCGTCGGACTGAACGCCCGAGGCATGATGGAGCTGCTCCTCGCGCAGGTCGCACTCACGGCGGGCATCATTGATGCGAGCCTTTACTCCGCCTTGGTCGTCATGACCCTCGTAACGACGCTGATTACGCCTCCTCTCCTCAAGCGGCTCATGCGGCGGTTCCGAGCCGAAGATGTCGTTCCCTCGGCGATTCTACCCTCACCCTCAATCTCCGTGCGCAGCGGAGCCGAAGAAGCCTCCCGCGCGGAGTTCAGCGACAGGTAGACGCGAATCCGCTGACGCCAGCCTGCTATCTTTCAATATTTGTAGTTCCGCTCCTCAGACCGCTCAAGCTGAACCCCGAGGCTCAGCACAAGGCGGTTCACGAAATTGAAGTAGCTTGCCGCGAGCGTAATATCGAGGATATCCGTGTCGGAAAACCCGACCTGACGGAGCTTCTCGACATCCCCGTCGTTCACCGCGGCCGGCGTCTTCGTGACTTTCATCGCATACGTGAGCATGGCCTTCTCCTTCGGCCCAATCGACGCCGTGCCGTAGTCCGTTTTGATCGCTTGAATCGTTCCGTCGTCCTTCACGTACTTCGACAGGGCTTCCGAGTGGTGGGTCGTGCAATAGTGGCAGCCGTTCGCGTTTGAAACTGTCGTGGCGATCATTTCCCGCTGCTGGCGGGAGAGGCCCGACCTACCGTACATGATCGACATGTAGAAGTCCAGATGCGTCCGCATCACCGCTGGGTTCAGGCTCTCGATCTTGAACACGTTCGCGATGCTGCCTCGTTTCCCCGCAACCCCGTCGTACACTTCCCTGAGCAGCCCGGTGGCTTGTGCTTCGTCGAGAACTCCGATTCGAGCCATGAGTCTCCCCCCTCCCGCATGCCCGCGCAGCTATGAAACCCCTCTCGTCCAACGAGGCCGTTGGACCGCCTCAAGGCTATTGAGATTTCCGTGCGCGTCGCTGGAAAACGTAGACTGCTGCAACGGCGGCTCCCACAACGAAGCCGAGTGAGAGCAGCCAGAGGGTCGTGGCGTCTTGATACCCGGTCCCTGGCGGGGATCCGAGAACTGACTTCTGTTCCAGCCCCAAGATCGGGT
>CAYOUM010000020.1:0-13337 GCA_964407185.1 uncultured Methanomassiliicoccales archaeon
CTCGCCCCGACCTTTCTCGATGCCGGGCTCCAGGCGTTCCCGGACGTTGAGAACCCCGCAAACCCGGTCCTGTACATCTTGCTCATCCTCGGCTTCACGGCCCTCATCCTCCTGCTTGTCCGGTACCGTCGGAGGAACATCGCGCGGTACGTGATCCTCGGGTCGATCTTCATCACAATAGCGTTCGTGTTCCTCGTCCCCTTCTGGCTCGCCCTGTGGCCGATCGGCGACCCGGGGCTGCGGGACCTCCTTGCGACGGTCGGGTCGTTTCTCTTCGCCGTCCTTGTCGTGTACGCCTTATACAAGTACCCGGAATGGTACCTCGTCGACACGATCGGCATCGCCATCGCTGCCGGTGTAACGGCAATCCTCGGTGTCTCGTTCGCGATCCTACCGTCGTTCCTGCTCCTCATCGGCCTTGCGGTGTACGATGCGTGGGCCGTGTACCGGTCGAAGCACATGGTCACGCTTGCGGACGAGATGACGAGCCAGAGGCTTCCAATCCTCCTCGTCGTGCCGAAGAAGGCGTCATATTCGTATCTCGAGCAGACAAGCCTGAAGGAGCAAATTGCGAAGGGCGAGGAGCGGGGGGCGATGTTCATGGGTCTCGGGGACATCATCATCCCGGGCACGCTCGTCGTCTCCGCGTTCGTGTTCCTGCGGGCTCCGACGGTGGACATCCGGACCGTCCTCGGCTTTCCCTCCTACGCGTTCATCGCGCTCGCGACGATGGCGGGAACGCTCATCGGCTACGCGCTCCTGATGCGGTTCGTGATCAAAGGAAATCCCCAAGCGGGATTGCCATTCCTCAATGGCGGCGCAATCGCAGGGTACTTGCTGTCGTTCGCCATCGTCTATGGCGGCCAGTACGCCTTCGGCCTCCTCTAGGGATCCCCGATGCGAATCCTGTTCGCCACGGACATCCATGCATCGCGGCGCGCACTCGACCTTGTCCCAGCGGCGATCCGTGAGCACTCCCCGGACCTGTTCCTAGCGTGCGGGGACCTGACGAATTTCGGACCGGTCGAATACGCGCGGGAGTTGATCCACCGGGTTCCGATCCAGACCGTTGCGGTTCCTGGAAACTGCGACCCGCCACAGGTCCTCGACGTGCTCGAGGAACTCGGTGTAAACCTCCATCTCCGGAAGACGACAATCCAGGGACACATTATCGTGGGGCTCGGCGGCTCGAACCCTACACCGTTCGGGACGCCCTTCGAACTCGAGGAGGACGAGATTTGGCGGGGCCTCGACGCGGTGATGGAGCCACGCGCGATCCTTGCGAGCCATCCGCCACCATACGGCCACCTGGATGTCGTTCCGCGGGCAGGGCATGTCGGAAGCCGCGCCGTCGCACGAATCGTGGAGAAGTACAAGCCTCGCGCGGTGCTCTGCGGCCACATCCACGAAGGGCGGGGCATCGAGAAGGGCGAGGTCACGATGATTAACCCGGGACCCGCGAAGGACGGCTATCTTGGCCTCGTAGACGTCGGCGCGCGAATCGTTGCCCGCCTCCTGTGATCCGAGTCTTTACGTTAGTCCCGCGCGCCGGTGCGTTGCCCATGATGCCCGCCGTTTTCCGAGGACCTGACAAGCAATGGTTGATACGCAAGCCGACAGCTTTGTTAGGGGATGCAACGAGTGAACACGAAAGGGGAACACCGTACGTCCCGAAGGGTGCTGTCGACGCTCGTTGTCGGCCTCGTGATCCTTGCGACGGGATTCGGAATCCTGTCCGTCACCGACCCCGCCGCAGCGCTACACTGGTGCCCGTCGATCGGCGCGGCCTACACCCCGGTGGTGTTCTATCAGGGAGTCAGCACGATCTTCACGGTTACTCTGACGAACAACATCGGCGATGCTCTCGCCGTGACCAACGTCTTGATTGATTTCAACTGGGACGGCGATACCTCATCGAACGGTTGGGACTACGACTTCGGGGGGACGACGATCGCCCCCGGGACGAGCGAGAACCTCGCCCAATCGATCACGCCTCCAAGCGCAACCCCGGGAACCTATCAGGTCGAACTGCAAGTCCGCGGGTCGGCGGGCGCCGACCCCCCCGGCGGGTCCTGCCCCTTCGCACCGGCGAATGTCGAGCTGCGATCACTTCCTCCCCTTACCGTAACGGCCGCCGCGAGCCCGTTGTCGGGTAACATTCCGCTCGCGGTATCCTTCACCGCCACGGTGAGCGGTGGATCGAGCCCATACACGTACGCGTGGACATTCGGAGACGGCGGGACGAGCACCCTGGAGAGCCCGCGCCACACGTACTCGAGGCCCGGAACCTTCGTGGCGCAGGTCGTCGTCACCGATTCACTGGGAACCACTGCCTCCGATAGCGTCACGATTACGGCGAGCATGCAGCCATTGAGTGCAACGGTGCAGGCCAACCCAACAACGGGGAATACGCCTCTCGACGTGTCGTTCTCCGCGTCCGCCTCGGGAGGGCTGGCGCCGTATTCGTACGCGTGGACCTTCGGGGACGGATCGAGCGGCGCCTCGCAAAGTATCTCGCATACGTACACGGCCGCGGGCACGTACGTCGCTCAAGTGATAGCTCGAGATTCGCTCGGAAATGCTGTGTCCCAGAGCATCGACATCGTCGTGCGTGCGTCACTGAGCGTCTTTCTAATCGCCTCGGTCACATCGGGCGCCGCACCGATCACCGTTTCCTTTTCTGCAACGATGAGTGGCGGGACTCCACCGACGTCCTACTCGTGGGACTTCGGCGACGGGAATACGAGCACCGAGATATCGCCGACGCACCGATTCGACAGGCCGGGCGTGTACGTGGTCCAGGTCACGATCCGAGATTCGACGGGTCGAGCGGGGACGGACAACGAGACAATCGAAGCCATAGCGCCGCAGGCGGACCTCCTCTCCATCGGGAGCCCATTCCTCTGGCTACTCGTCGGTGGGATTGTGGTGGCAGCGATCGCGGTGGCGACGAAAGCGCGGCGGAAGAGGAAACGTCGACGCGCAGTGGGTTATCCGTCCCAGTGGCGGTGAACAGCGGAAGGTTCGCCTTCGCAGGCCCCTTCGAGCCCAAGTCTTTTATAGCGTCCGCCTCTTCTGAGCACCTCTCGAGGTTCCTCGATGGCCCTTTGGCAAGGACGATCCCGGCGGAAGCCTACTGGCGGGCTGTACCGCCCCGCCCGTAAGAAGCGGAAGTTCGAGATCGGACGGGAGCAGCAGTACGCGTTCCTAGGAGCACAGAAACTGAAACTGTACCGGACCCGCGGCCGGAACCGGAAGGTGCGCATGCTCCAGGCTGAGTTCGCCAACGTGATTGATCCGAAGTCGGGCAAGACGACGAAGGCGAAGATCGTCACCGTCAAAGAGAACCCGAGCAACCCGCACTTTGTCACGAGGAACATCATCACCCGCGGCGCGGTGATTCAAACGGAGGCGGGCCTCGCGAAAGTGACGAGCCGTCCGGGACAGGACGGCGTGATCAACGCGGTGCTCGTCGGCGAATCGACGAAGCCTGGCTAGACCTTCGCGGCTGATTCCGAACATTCATTCCGCGGATCGCGTGATTCGGACTTTCCTCGCAAGCGCGTACGGAGCGAACGTGGGCACGCTCACCTCACCCCACCACGTGACCTGGTCCACGGTCTTGCTCAGACCCGCAACGGACTTCCACACCTTGATCAGGTTGTCCGTGAGACGGATGTCCTTCCACACCCCGACGATTTCGCCCTTCTTGATTCGGAAGATGCCGTCTCGAGGAATCGTGGAGAAGTCCCCGGTCATGTAGCTCTGGTACCGCGTGTACCAGGTGTTCGTGAGCCACAGGCCGTCGCGGCACTCCTCGAAAATCTCGTCTCGCGTCCAGTTCCCGGGCTTGCAGAAGAGCGCGTGCGGTTGCGGGGCGATCAGGCCCGCGTTCGCCGTCGTCTTCGCTTTGAACTTCTTCGCCGTCGACGTATTGTGGAGGTACGTCTTGAGGACGCCCTTATCGACGATCCTCTTCCGTCTCGTCGGGACGCCCTCCGCGTCGAACCGCAAACGGCCGATCGATTCGGCGGAACCGTCTTCCTCCACCGTCACGATTCCCGCCGCAACCCGCTTCCCGATCTTTTTCGCATACGGGGAAAGGCCCGCCAGCACGACGAAGGCGCTCGCCCTCCCGCCGACTTGGTCGATCATGGACCCGAAAATGAGGGGATCGAACACGATGTCGTAGGTGCCGGCCTCTCCGCTCACGGGGTTCTTCGCGAGGCTTGCGATCCGGCCCGCCTTGTGGCCTGCCTTTTCGGGATCGAATTGGCTTAGCTTCGTCGCGCACGCAATCCCATGCCCGCTCGACTCGAGCGAGACGAGTGCGCGAATCGAGAGGTACAGGCTCGCGCGGTGGTCGTACCCGCGAACGCCGTTCGATGTGCGGAGGTAGTGTTCCCCATCATATTTCCAGAAGCTGCCCGCGCATTCTTTCGCACCCTCTGCGAGGGCCCCGTTGACCGCCGCCTGCACGTAGTCGGATCCATTCATTAGGTCGACGATTCGCTTGTCGACGACGAGTCGGTCGTACTTGAACGGGCCCCCCGCGATGCCCCCATAGTCGGGGTTCTCCTTCGACGTCTTCGCGATCTTCACGAGATTCTCCATGGCCGCGTCGAGCCTCGTGAAATCCTTGATGTCGGACGCGACGACCCGCTTGTTGTGGACGAGGAACACGGACGCGGTCGTCTCGCGCCACCGATTGCTGATGACGACCTCGTTCTGGGCGAATCGGATCTGATACGATCGATTCACGGACACGTCGGCGACGGCATCCTGGCAGCCGAGGTCGAGGGCCTTCTCGACAATCCGTTCCGCGTAATCTTCCATGGGCTCACCTCAAGTACACGTTTCGGAGCCGCATCGAAGGACCGCCGAGCGATGCGTCGAGGGCCTGCTGGGGATCGGACTTGCCACAGAAGCCCGCGTGGAACAGCTCGAGATCCTTCCCGACGGCATCGACGGCACCCCAAAATGCGGGCGTCGTGAGCTCGACGACGGTGTTGCGGACCGGCGCCTTCACTTCCCCGTTCTCGATGAGGTACGCCTCGCGGCCCACGTACTTCCCGTTGTACCTCTTGTCATCGATGTTCCACTCCATGAACGATTTCATGTACACGCCGTACTTGATGTCCTGGATCATCTCCTCAAGGCCCCAGTCCTTCGGCTCCACGAACGTGTTCGCCATCCGCACGATCGCCTCGACATTGTACGTTGTCGCGCGTGCGGCGCCGTTCGAGCGGGTTCCGAGAACCGCCGCCGTCTCCCGGTTCTGGAGGAACTCGTTGATGATCCCGTCCTTGTACAGATACCGCCGGCGGGCCTTCACGCCTTCGTCGTCCGTGACGTAGAACGCGATCGCGTGCTCCATCGTGGGGTCGTCGACGACATTCACCTGAGACGACCCGACGCGCTGGCCGATCGATTGCGGCGTGATGAATGACTTCCCCGCCTGCGAGGCCTCCCGGCCGAGGACGCGGTCCGCCTCCGTCGGATGCCCGCACGACTCGTGGCTCGCAATCCCACTCACCATGGGGCCCACGACGAGGTCCATCTTCCCCTCCGGGGACTTCTTGCCGTGATCGAGCGCGTTCTGCATCGACTTCGCCTCGTCGAGCGTGCGGCGGAGCATGTCGACCTCGCGGACGGCCTCCCAGCCGCCGGCCCAGCCGTAGCTCTGGTGCGTCTGCTCCGCACTCCCGTCATGCAGTATCGTGAGGAAGTACGACAGCCGGATGCGGGGGGAGAACGGCTTGATCCGGGAGCCCTCCGCGTTCACGAAGTATTTGTCGATCTGCTTGTTCGACTGCATGAAGAACCGTGCGGCGACCTTGTACTTCAGGTCGAGGAGCTCTCGGTCGATATGCAGGATCTCCTCGGTCTTCTCCTCCACGGAGACGTCGGACAACTTCCTCGTCTGCGGCACGGTCCAGTCCGCGACGACGGGTTCCTCCGTGGCGAACACGATTGGATTCTTTCGGTGCGCCGCCTTCGCGATCTTGATCGCGTCATCGACGATTGCCCGCACATCGGACTTCGTGAGGAGGTTCGTCGCCGCGAATCCAAGCCCGCCCTTCGCGAGGACCCGCACCCCAATTCCAGAGTCTTCGCCAATGTAGAGGGCGTCGAGGACGCCGTTTTTCAGGATGAACTCCTCGTTCAGCTGGTGCTCGTACCGCGCCTCGGCATACTCCGCACCCTTCTGCCGCGCGTGTTCGACTGCGAAGTCAACGAGATCCATATCCGCCAAAAAATCAACCCCCGGTGATGCGGGGGGAATCGAGGGTCCGCCATAAAAGTTGACCCGCAACGCGGCCCGCGCACGACGCGTCAGCCTTCGACGCGATACCCGCGGCGCGCAAGCCAGTCTTTCACGGAATCGCGGTGGTCGCCCTGGAGTTCAATCCAGCCGTTCTTCGCGGTCCCGCCCGTCGCCATCGCGTGCTTCAGCTCGCTCGCGAGCGATTTCAACTGCGTGGACGAGTCGAACCCTTCCACGCGCGTCACGGCCTTCCCATACCGGCGGGTGTCAAGAGAAACGCGGAGGACCGTCTGCTCCGTGGCCAAGTCCTCGCACACGCACACTTCTTTCGGGAGGCCGCAAGTGTCGCAAACCTCACCGGGCAGTGGATCCGCCCCCTCTCGGCATCACTGCTCCTGGTTCCCGTTGCCGTCTTCCCACGAGGTCCAATGCACCTCGCGCGACTCATGACCGGGCGGGTATATCTAGGCTTGCACAATGTTTTAACCCGATTCCCGCGTGCCTCCAGGCCCATGGCGAAGGAGGACCGACCGTTGGCGCTGTACCCCGCGTACTTCGACCTCGGACGAACGCGCGCGGACGGGCGGCGAGTGCCGAAGAAGCTTGCCGTCGACGGGCCCACCGTCGAGGAGATCGAGCGGGCGGCACGGGCGCTGGGCCTGGAGCCCACGGTCGAGCCGAGCGCCGCGTATTCTCGCACCCACTGGCGGCGAGAGGGCCGCGTCCTCGTCCGCGCGGAGTACTACAAGACGTCCGTCCTCCGGAAGGTCGCGGAGAAGATGAAAGCGGCTCGGACCGGCTGAACGGCTCAGCGGGGCGAGATGCCCGCGTCCTCCACGAGACGCTTCCCGATCGCGACGCTGTCGATGCTGTGGATCACGGCCCCGCTTTCGCGGAGGGCCTCCTGAACCTTCTCGAAATCGATCGCGGACCCTTCGATTGTGATCCGCACGCTCTCCGTTTCTTGGTCGACCTCATCGAGGGTGCAGTTCACTCCGTCGACGCCCTTGATCGCAGTCAGCTTTCGCGTCATCTCGATAATTGAGGGCCGATGGGGCTTCAGGACGTCAAGCACAATCCGCTTGATTTCGCTCACAATCGATCTCCGGGGAAAGGGGGGCGTCGATGGAGCCTGTCGGACTTAAAGGTTCCGAGATATGAGATGTTTCCGGAGCCACGGGTCCGGCTCGTGGCCGTCTTCGAAGCCGAGCTCCCCCAACGGATCGACAAGGGATGCCGGCACGGTCGTGCGAAAGAGCGCCACGCGGTGATGTCGCCCAACGTAGTCGATCGCCGCCGCAACGGCACGACGGAACCACGGAACATTCCCTTGCATTCGTGTCGGAAGCGAGAGGTCGACATCCGCCTCCCGCTCCGGGAGCCACGTCATGACTCGTCCAGTGACGCCGACGGGGGCGTGATCGACCTGAAGAAGCCCGGAGAATGGGTGGGAGACCTCGCGGAGCAGGCCGGCGGCCCACTCATTCCCCAAGTTTCCGAGTCGGAAGCTCGCAGGCTCGGCGTGGTTCAACGCGACGAAGTCTCGGAGGTCGCCGTACGAGGGCGCCGTGCTTACGACCTCGTAATCCGGCGGTTTCGGCTTCCGGTCGGCGCGGAGATGAACCGTCCGATGCTCCGTCAGGACGCGAAAACCTGCCGCTTTCAGCCTCGCATCGTCGCCGCCGCAATGAAGCGGGGCAATGTCGAGGGCCCGGAGGTCCCGATTGCGGGCTTCGCGAAGAGCGGCGTCGATAAGGACCCCCTCGATCGCTGCTTCGTCGGGCGGGTGGGTGATTAACATCTCGATGTCGAGGTATGCACCGTAAGGGAGTGGCTCCACCGCGGGCCACATCTCGACGGAGCCGAGGAGTCCCTTCTTCGCCTCCGCCACGAGGATTGTGCCACCCGCGTCCGCGTAGCGGCGGACGTGGAGCGCGAGGAGATGTGGGTCCATCCAGGGGCCACCGTGGAGCCACCGCTCGGCTGGCCTCAGGGCTTCAAAGCGGGCCTCCTTGCCGCCCACCAAGGGGTTCGTGTACCAGCCACCGAAGTCATTCTGTGCGGCGTGCATCTCGTGCACGGCGGGGAGATCCGACTCGATGACGGGGCGCACGGTCAGGTCCATCGAATCACCGCGTAGTCACTTCGACCCCGTCATCGTCGACAATCAACGTGTGCTCCGTCTGCGACACCATGCCGCCCCCGACGTTGAGGAGCGCTGCACACGTCATCACGAGACCCGACCGGAGGAGACGGCTGAGGTGGACAGACGCTTTTGGGTCGAACGCGTAGCACCACCGCTCCGCGAACGGGAGCGTGTGGAAGCTCTCCTCGATCCTCTTCAGGAAGTCGCGCGTCGCGGCCGGCTTCACCTCCCTCGTTCGGAGGAGCCGGTAGATGTTTCCCGTCTTTCGGCCATCAACCTTCCCCCCGCCATTCGTCGCGAATGGCTCGATCGCGACCGTGTCGCCCGCCTCGATTACATCGCCGCCGCCATGACTGCTTGCGCCTCCGACGTTCGGAATCGACTTCCCCGCGTGGAGCTTGTACCGCTCGATCGTGTGGCCCGTGAGATTCGAGATCGGCTTGAAGCCGTGGCTCTCGATCGCGCGCTCGATCGCGGCCCCGAGAAGCCGGGTCGGCGTCTTCGGGCGGCATACCTCGATTGCGGTCTCGAGGGCGACCTCCGAGGCCCGGATCAGGTTCGTCCAGTTCCGGCTCCCGACCTCGACCGTGACCGCCGTGTCCGCGATGTACCCGTCGACCTGCGCGCCGAGATCGAGCTTCACGAGATGACCGCGGCGGAGCACAAGGGGGTCGTCATGGGTCGGCGTGTAGTGGGCCGCGACGTAGTCGAGCGAGATGCACGTCGGAAACCCGGGCTTTGCCCCGCGCTGGCGGATGAACCCCTCGATCTTCTCCGCGATGTCGAGGACGGAGGCGCCCTCGCGGACCAGCGTGACGCCATACGCGCGCGCCTCCTTCGCGACGCGTCCCGCGCGTCGGAGCTTCTCTCGGACCGAGTCGTCCATCTACAGGTCCTCGCGTCGAAGCGCTCCCTCTCTAATGACCTTTGCCGACGTACCCGTCAGGTCCACGATCGTTGACTCTTTCCCATGGCGGGTCGGCCCGGCCTCGATGTACACGGCGACGAATTCGCCGAGTTGACGGACTGCCTCCGCACAGGTCGCCGGCGAGGGACCTCCGTGAAGGTTCGCGCTCGTCGTTGTGATGGGCCCGAAGGCCTTCGCAATTGCCGTGGCGATGGGATGGTCAGGCACCCGAATCCCGACGAGGCCATCCGCGGACAGCAATCCCGCCGGAGCCTTCGGCGTGGCCTGAAGGAGCACCGTCGCGGGCCCCGGGAGGTGCTTCGCACAAAACGCCCGGGCAAGGGGTGTTGCGTGGCCATAGGTCCATACGTCCACGGGCGATGCGAGGGCAAGGGCGATTGGCTCGTCCCGCGGCCGTCGCTTCGCACGGTACACGAGGTCGAGCGCCCGATCCGTGTACGGGTTCCCGCCGAGTCCATAGAGGGTGTCCGTCGGGTACACGATGAGCTCCTCCCGGTCGAGGGCTTCGCACACGACCTCATATTCCGACCGGGACAGGGAGGGACGGCCCCGCCGCACCTGCGACGTTAGGACACGCATCGACGCGACGAACGGTACCGGCCAGCTTAAGGATTCGGCGCGGTCACCGGACGAGCGCGCGGGCGGCATGCAGCGGACGCTCCGCCTTCTGGCCCGTTACCGCGGCCATCGCGGGCAACAACCGATCGAGGACCTCCCGCGTCGCCTGCGTGGCCATCATTCCGATTCGAAGTACCTTTCCGTGGAGCGGACCGAGCCCTCCTGAGATGTAGATGCTGTGTTCCGTCCGAAGCCGGTCTTGGATCTCGTCCGTCTCCATACCGGCGGGGGGTGTTACGCAGGCGACCGTGTTCGAGACCATCTCGGGCGGCGATTGCGGGCGGAAACCGAGCACGCCGGCGCCCGCACGGAACGCGGCCGCATACGCCCGGTGGCGTCGGATTCGCGCCTCGAGCCCCTCCGCCCTCACGAGCTGGAGCGCACGCCGGAACGCATAAAACACGTTGCTTGAGATCGTCGTCGGCTGCGGGTGCCACTGCCCCCAAGCCTCGCGGTAGTGGCGCCATGTGAACAGGTTCGCGTACCAGCCCTGCACCTGGTTTGGCTTCACGGATTCAAACAGGGCGGGCGCCACGCAGAGTGGTGCAAACCCCGCCGGGGCGCCGATGCCCTTCTGGGAGGCGGTGAACACCGCGTCCACCTTCCACTCGTCGAACGGGAGCGGGATGCATCCCAAGGACGACACGGCGTCAACCATGACGAACGCGTCGTGCTCGTGGGCCATCTCGACGAGTTCCTCGAGCGGGTTCGTGAGGCCCGTGGACGTCTCGTTGTGGACGACCGCGAGAACTCGCGCGCCTCGCTTCAACGCGACGCGGACCTTGCGCATGTCCGGGCCGTTCCCCCAGGGGGATCGGATATCTGCGACCTTGAGGTGGTGGGCCTTGAGGACTTCGACGTGGCGCGCCCCAAAGAAGCCATTGTTCACGACGACCGCCCGCTCGCCCGGGCGCAGGAACGTGGACGCCAGGGTCTCGAGTCCAAGGTGGCCGGGACCGACAATCGGGAACACGTCGCCCTTCGCCGTGTCGAACGTGTACCGGAGGAGCGATTCGATCTCGTGGTACGCGTCGACCCAGGCCCGGCCATAGTGTGGGAGCGCGGGACGCGACAGCTCTTCGAGGACCGCGGGCGCGAGGGGCACCGGTCCCGGGACAAGAAGGAGTTCGTCGACCACGGTCTCGAAAGCGGATTGACTCCCGCCATCTTGAACGTGTCCTGACACGAAATTGCACGCCGAGCGCGGGCGCAGAATGCTACGGCAGCCTTCGTGGATATTGGAATTCTCTAGCCTCGTCAAGACAGCAGAGTCCGACGGTAGAACCGGAGAACCCGGTCCCAGGCGTCCACCGCGTCCTCCTTCTGATATGTGTTCGGATTCGAATCGTTGAAGAACGCGTGGGGCGCGCCCGGATAGATTCGCACCTCGAAATCCTTCTTGTGCTCCGCCATCGCGGGTCGTGGCTCGGGGCCGGATGGACGCACAAGGAACGCAGGGACCAATCCGCTCTCGCT
Organism: uncultured Methanomassiliicoccales archaeon; assembly: GCA_964407185.1. Taxonomy (GTDB): domain Archaea; phylum Thermoplasmatota; class Thermoplasmata; order RBG-16-68-12; family RBG-16-68-12; genus EA-19. The sequence continues at coordinate 11,437 of CAYOUM010000020.1, forward strand.
TTGGAAGCTCACCATATCGCCGAGTGCGGGCAGGACCGATCCCTCTGACCCCCGAGGCCGAGCATGGGTTCAACCTTTTCGCGCGGCCCCGTTACCGCGACGGTTCACTCACTATCAATCGACCGGCGCCCGGACCAGCAAGTGGCGATAGCCGTAGCCGTCGAGCCGTTCGTCGACCTCGTCGACAAGCGCGAAGCCCACCTCGGCGAGCCAGCGACGGACCTGCTCTCGATCGGGGTAGTAGTGGTACCCGCCGGTCTGTTCGCCGACATCCTCGCCGTACACGGCGGGCAGGCCGGCCGCCGTCGCCTCCACGAAAGCGCGTTCGAGGTCTCGCCGGTCGACCTCCTCGACCGTCAGGTACAGGTGGCCGCCCGACCGGAGCGCCCGTCGGAGGTTGGCGAGGACGCGCGGCCAGTCCTCGGACGGCACGTGCTCCATCGCGTCGATGCACATTACCGCGTCGAACTCCCCTTCGAACGCGAGTTCCTGAAGGCCGACCTGCTCGAGCCGGACTCCTGGGTGCTTCACCCTCGCTCGGACAAGCATGCCGGCCGACACGTCGGTCCCCACGACCTGACGACCAGCGTCGAGGACCATGCCCAAGTACGGGCCCGTGCCGCAGGCCGCATCAAGGATAGTCCCGGCCTCCGGGCACGAACCGATTAGTCGAGCGACGAATCGACGATGGACCGGGGTGACGGGATCGTATCCCTCGTCGTACGCCGGCGCGTCGCGAGTGTAGTCCTGCTCCACCGCCGCTCGCCTTTCGGCCAGCCACTCCCGTCGGTCCATGACGCCCCTCCGGCGCAGGCTCGGCTCGGCCCTAGTCCCGAATTCCCTCTTCCATGACGCTGAACACGGCCTCGGCCTCCGGGAGATTCGGGGAGTCGATGAGGCGCGCGATCCGCTTCCCGCCCTTCGACTTTCGCAGGTAGATGCGGAACGTGGCGCTGTGCCCGACGATGTGTCCACCGATCGGGCGCGTCGGATCGCCGAAAAACGCGTCCGGTTTCGCGTGGACTTGGTTCGTCACGTAGATCACGGCGTTGTACACGTCCCCGAACCGCATGAGGTCGTGGATGTGCTTGTTCAGCATCTGCTGCCGCTCCGAGAGGGTACCGCGGCCGATGTACTCGGACCGGAAGTGGGCAGTGAGCGAGTCAGCGACGAGAAGCCGCACGGGGAAGTCCTTCGTGATCTCGTGGGCCTTGTCCACGAGGAGCATTTGGTGATGGCTGTTGAACGCCCTTGCGACATGGACGCGCTTCAGGACCGTCTCCGGGTCGAGGTCCTGGGCCTCCGCCATCTGCGTGATCCGCTCAGGCCGGAACGTGTTCTCCGTGTCGATCCAGACGGTGTCTCCGTCGAGCCCGCCGTCTTCCTGCGGACGGGTCACGTTCACCGCGAGCTGATGGCCGAGCTGACTGTTGTGCATGAAGGTCGGCACCTCTCCGCCGACAAAAGCGTGGCCGTCCGGGACGACGAAGTCGTAGACGAAGTCGTTGTATGGCTCGACCTCGATTGAGACGATTTCGTCCCAGGCCATCGCGTGGATGTTCCGAAGCTGTGGGAATGCATCCTCGAGAACCTGGATCCGCTCAGAAATGCTGTTCGTGAGTGCCGGGCCCAGGGCCCGCCGACGCCCAACATCCTTCGGCAGGCCGCGGGTCAGATAGTTGTGGAGGGCTCGCTTGGACAGGCCGACGGCCTCCGCCAAGTCGGAGAACGCGAATGGAAGGTTGTCTACCAACTCGCGGAATTCCGTCTTGGTGAGGGATTCAAGACGCTCCGCCAGCTCGTGGGCTCGCCGCAACCGCTGATACCCGGCGTGTAGTTCGAACACAATCCGCTGAAACGTGTTATCATTGATCGTCTTCTCGGAATACGTGCTCCTAGTG
>CAYOUM010000021.1:0-4197 GCA_964407185.1 uncultured Methanomassiliicoccales archaeon
GGGCGTCACTCGTTTGAGGAAATCAGGCGACCGGCCAAGGGCCTCGACCTCCTCGGGAGCTTCCTCCGCGACGCGCTTGCACGCGTGGGAAATCACGCCCTCCGCGTGCTCGATGATCTCGTCCATCCCGACCCATGCCTGCTCCATCTCCGCATGCCAATACTCCGTGAGATGACGGGTCGTCCGCGACTTCTCCGAGCGGAACGAGGGTCCAATGTAGTAGACCTTCTCCATCGCGGCGACGAGCGCCTCCGCGTACAGCTGCCAAGACTGCGTGAGGTACGCCTTCTCGCCGAAGTAGTCAACGGTGAACAGCGTCGCCCCGCCCTCGGAGCCGACCGGCGTGATCATCGGCGGGTGGACCTCCCAGAACCCCTCGGCCCGGAAGTACTCGTGGATCGCGGCGAACACGACGTGCCGGACCCGAAAGACTTGCGTCATCTTCTGCGAGCGAACCCAGAGATGGCGGACGTCGAGGAGGAACTCATCGCTCTGGTCCTCCGTGATCGGAAACTTTTCCGCGAAGTGGGACACGCGAAAGTCCATCGCCCGAACCTCGTACCCGCCGGGCGCCCGCTTGTCTTGGACGATCTGGCCGAACACGCGAACGGTGGACTCAATCAGAGCCTTCGCCGCGGCCTCGAACGCGTCGGGCCGGACCTCTCCCTTCGTCACGGCGACCTGGAGGATGCCTGTCGCGTCGCGGACGACGACGAACACCTTGCCGCCGACGGTGCGCGTGCGGTAGATCCAGCCCTTCAGCTCGACCTCGCGACCCGTGACCTTGCCCGCAAGGATCTCGCGAATCTGGACCATGAGACGTGGGAGAACAAGGCCGCGCTAGATTAACCCTTGCGGCAGCGAGAAATATTGTGCCCATCATGGGCACTCCGTGCTCCGATCCGCGGACGCGCGCGACGTCGAGGCGATCGAACGGATTGAGAAAATCTGCTTCCGGGAGCGGCGGTTCCGACGCGAGTTCCTCGTGTGGATCCTAAACAACCCGCAGTCTCGGACGATCGTGTGGGAGGACGAAGGGCATCCCGTGGGCTCTGTGATGATCCTCTTTGAGGCGGAGCGCGTAAGGGTCCTCTCCATCGCCGTCCTTCCGGGCTATCGCCGCCGAGGCATCGCAGACGCCCTCCTCGACGCGGCGGAGCGGGCCGCGCGGAAACACGGCGCGCGCGTCGCACGCCTGGAGGTGAGCACGAAGAACCGTTCCGCGATCGCGCTGTACCGCAGGCGCGGCTACCGGACGGAAGGGATTCTACCGAAGTACTACTCCTGGGGCGACGACGCGTTGTCGATGGAGAAACCGCTCGACACAAATGCTTAAGCCGGAATTTCAATTAGCGACGCCCTGCAGCGGATGTTACCGATTCCGACGAAATTCTTCGTCACATCAGGGAGGGCGGTGTCGAAGGTCTCGGACCTGAACGCGTTTGATGCCGCGCTGTTGGACGCGGAGCTCTCCGAACAGAACTTGGTGTACGTGTCCTCCGTCCTCCCAGCGAAAATCCGCCTGGTGAAACGACGGGAGATCCCGATGGGATCAATCACGCATTGCGTCCTCGCACAACAGCGAGGGGGCGAAGGCGAAATGATCAGTGCGGGAATCGTGCACGGTTTCCGCGACGACGGGCTCGGCGGATACGTCGCGGAAGGTCATATGCATGGCACGGGTCGCGCGCTTCGGGAGGTCCTCGAGTGGAAGATGGGTGAGATGGCGAAGCTTCGTGGAGTGAAGTTCAAGAAACTCGAGTACAAGATCGAGGAACTCAGCATCCCGATGGATCACTACGGTGCCTGCCTCGCCGCACTCGTCTTTCGCGTATGATAGGGTTCGAGTCGATGGGGAACGACCCAGCGCGGAGCAAGACCCAGAATTGCCGGGCGGATGGTTTCAGGCGGTTTGCCAATGAACGGAAGGCGGTCCTTTCGCGACCGCCCCGCACACGCCTCGAGTCGTTTCCGAGGTAGCCGGATGTTCGGCGTCATCGTGTGTCCTCGGTGTGGGCGCGCGAAGGGTGTCAAAATGACGAAGAAGACGACGACCTGCTCGTGCGACTTCGAAATCCGCGTAATCCCCGCGAAGATTCGCGTCCGTGTCAGCACCGAGCGGGAACTCATTGAGGCGGTACGGAGGGTGAACGCAGAACTTGGAGGCGGATTTGCCGTGTACGAGAAGGCGATGAAGCCCTCTACCAGGCACCGAACGGGGGATGTCCACGCTCGTGTCGTGGCGGCCGCGCGGACGGCAGGTGACAAAGCGCACCGGATTCGGGCGGCGGCGGTAGAACTGTCGAAGGAACTCGAGGTATTTTCGTACGGCGATCTGCGGCAGGTCCTGCTCGCCCTCGGGATTCATGACATCGACGAGTCCCTCGACGAGCTTCTTCGGTCGAACGTTGTGTACGAGCCCCGAGAAGGATTCTACCGCGCCGTCACTCCGACTCCTTGACCGGTCGCTGCGCCTTCTGTGGCCATCGCCGAAGGCTTCTCCGCACGTCCCGAGGCAACGTCTCCGGAAGAATTTCGGTGTACACGAACCCGTACACGATCGCCGCAAACACGAGGGCCGCCGCGAGCGAGCTCGCGCTGAGGATGATGTCCGCACCCGTGAAGAAGAAAAAGAGGATCAGTAGGTAGGCGAGCCGGACAAAGTACGCCCGCAAGAAATACCGAATCGATTGCTGCCGTGACGCGCCGAACCCGATGAGCGACCCGGTCGAGGCGAGGATTAGCGCCATCGAGACGGAGAAAGCGGTGAGCATGGCAATCGTTTCTGGCGCGCCCGTAAGGATTGGGTTCAACCCAAACCCGGACGCCGACACGAGGGTCGACGCCGATCCCAGCGCGAGGGACACACCGTAAAACGTAGTGTCGAAACGACCCCGATAGCCAGAGCGGTTCAAGTATGCGACCTTGAAGCTTTCCTCGAAGAGGGCGATGGCGATGAGGGCGAGGATTGGACCGAATCCCGCGGACGTTGCCGTCAACGAGAGGTAGATGTTGAGCAGGCTCGCGAACACGCCGAAGCCCATACCAACCGCGAAAGCGAGGAACAACCGCCGGTCGTCGAACAGCGCCTTTGGGGCGATGGGGTAATCGAACCTCCGGAGGGAAAGCCACATCAAGGCGAGCGCGGGCGCGATGCCAATGGCGAACGACATCGCGAGACGAACCTCGTGGCTCGACACCTGCGACGGATGTCCCGTTCGCATCATCAAGATTGGGGCGGATACGTTTTAGCCCGCCCGCCTGGACGGTTCGCATGATGCGCGGATGCGGTCCTTCGCCTTGATCGACGGATCCCCGCGGCCGCGCCGTAAATTCGAAAACTGTACTAGGATGCATTTATCAATTCCGAGACCATAATATACCCCCCGCGAGGGGAGCCCTTGAGGTCTCGCAGGCAGACGCGCGCCCTTCTTCCACTCGTCGCAGCTCTGGCGCTAGTCCTCGCGCTCGGGACGCTTCTCGCCATGTCCGCCCCTGCAGCGGGATTTCCGAGCCATAGGATCCACGACCGAACCCTCGCCGCAGCGGGATCCGGCGCAATCGCCGTCGGAGACGCGAATGACGATTCCCGAATCGATGTCGCCGTCGCCGACGAGGGAACGGGATCGATTTCCGTATTCCTCCAAGAGACCAGTGGCCTCGAAGCATCACCTTCCATTACTTTTGCGAGCCACGGCGTACGGAAACTCGCGTTCGCGGACGTCGACATGGACGGCGCGGACGACCTCGTCGCCCTGCGCACGGACTCGATCGCCGTCCACTTCAACGATCAGGGCCGATTCGATGCAAGGACGGCCGCACTCCCCGTGGAAGGGGCGGCCGATTTCGTCGTTGCGAAACTTAACGGCGACGCACTCCTGGATATCGCCGTCCTGAGCGCCGATGCCACCGGTGTGTGGTTCCACAAAGGGTTCGGCGCCGCGGCTCCATGGGCGAACGGGCCGGACCTTACGCTAAGCGAGGTCTCGGGGTTCCAGGGCATTGCGGTCGCCGACCTCCTTAATGACGGTCGCCCGGACTTGGTTCTTGTGAGGCCCGATCAGCTGCAGGTCTACTGGTACGATCTGGGTGCGCCGGGGTTCCGACTGCAGCCGCAGCTCGTTCCGCTGGCAGGGCTGGGCGGTGTCGTGTCCGCCGCATCGTCCAATCCTACGTCACCCTCCACATCGCCGGTAA
>CAYOUM010000021.1:4207-13241 GCA_964407185.1 uncultured Methanomassiliicoccales archaeon
ACAATGATGGGTTCGTCGATGTAGCGGTTGCGGAACGCCCTCCACCGGAACCGCGCGGTCAGGTGGCCGTGTACTTGCATCGACACGGAACGTTCACGGAGTCGACCACAATCACAGGACGCTTAACCTCGCAGGTCGAGGTCGGAGACGTCAACGACGATGGAAGGGTCGACATCGTCGTCCCCGAGTTCGATGCGTCGATTGCGGTATACCTGCAGCGGCTCGTCGGCGGCTATGGACCGGACCCGTCGTTCCGCCTCGCACTCGATGTGGTCGGCACACGGGCGGGGATTGCGATTGGGCCGTTCACGGGTCGGCCGTTCTCCGACGTCATCGCGCGGGTGCCGGGCTCTCTCCTGGTGTATGAGCAGGACGATCTCGCGCCTACACTCCTCCAAGGGATCCCCTCTGATATTGTGTTCAACGAGGGCGCTTCCGGGACGGGACTCCTCGACCTTCGAAACTACTTCGGCGACGATCACGGACGACTCGCGTTCTCCATCGCGTACCAGGAACGGCCGAGCGCGCTGCGAGCCTCCATTGCAGCGGACGGGTACCATGTCGAATTCACCGCCGCCCCAGGCTGGTATGGGACTGCGCTATTCCGAGTCGCCGCGACGGATTGGGCTACGCATCGGGCGCCGGTCCTCAGCAACACATTCGCAATTGCAGTCAACGCGCGACCGACGTTCACGAGCGCACCGTCGACGGAGATTCGTTCCGATCAGGTGTTCCACTACCAAGCGAGCGTTCAGGATCCGTTCCCCTTGCCGGACGCACGCACATTCTCGTTGGTCATTGGTCCGGTGGGAATGTGGATCGATGCGGTCACCGGACTCGTGGAGTGGCGTCCGGGGGTCGCGGATGCGGGCATGCATTCCGTCCGGCTGCGCGTCGTGGACGCCCATGGTGGGGCTGCGGAACAGGCGTTCTCGATCCGCGTCGTCGCGGTCCCGCCATCTCCGCCGATCGGGACGTACGTCGCCGCGATTGTGAGCGCGGTGCTTACCGCACTCGGATTCGGAGCCCTCGCCAGCGAGAACATCAAGTACGGGCTCCTCGCCCTCTTCCTGCCGCTCTACTCGAAGATCAAGCGGGAGCACGTGCTCGACCACTTCGTGCGGGGTCAAATCTACGGGTACATCCTCGCGAACCCTGGCGAGCATTACAACGCGATCAAGATGGCGCTCGGGCTCACGAACGGCTCCCTCGCGCATCACCTGAAGACCCTTGAGCGGGAGGAGTTCATCAAGTCAAAGCGGTTCGGCCTGTACCGCCGGTTCTATCCGATCAATATGAGGGTCCCCGAGGATGGCTACTTCCAGCCCAACGCGATTCAGAGGACGGTCATCGACCTGATCCGCCAGCGCCCGGGGATGACGCAGAAGGAGATCGCCGGCGCGCTCGGGCTTACAGCGCCCACGGTCAACTACCACATCACGATTCTGAGCGAACGCCGGTTGATCCGAGTCGAACGTGCAGGCCGGAAGACGCACTGCTTCTCTTCCGATTCTGGATAGGCGAGCCTGAGGGATAGGAAGCACAACGGAGGTCCCTACGCGAGCATCAGCGCCGCGTAGACCTTCGCGTCCGCGACGAGGTTCGCAATCTGGATGTACTCGTCCACCGCGTGACCGGTCTGATCCGTCGTCTGCCAGACAGCGGCAGGGATGCCGGCCTTGCGGAAATGCGCCGCCACCGTGCCGCCGCCAATCCCCACGGCCCGCGACTTCGTACCGCGGGCGGTCGTAATCGCCTTCCTCAGAAGCCCGACAATCGGCGCGTCCTCCGGAGTCGGCGGACTCGACTCGTCCTGGATCACATCGACCTTCGCCTTCACGCTGAACTGGTTCTCCGTCTCCTCGATCGCTGTCTGAACTTCCTGCAGTACGGCCTTGTTCTTGTACGTCGGCAGGACGCGGCAGTCGAAGCAGAACGTGTCCTCGCCGGGAATCGTATTCACGTTCGGGACGTTCGCCTCACGCTTCGTAGGTTCAAAGGTCGACTCCGGCGGGCGAAACATCGGGTCCGACGCGCGGAACTTCTTATGGAGCCGCGCGTCGATCAAGGTGACGAGGTAGGCGCCTGCGCGGTGGGCGTTCACGGCGACCTCGGGCCGACTCGCATGGCCCTGCTTGCCGTGTACCGTGACGCGGAACCAGAGGAGGTTCTTTTCCTTGATCTCGATCTCGGACCCATCGGAGACGCCCCGGTCTGGTGCGAGGACCAGATCTTTCTTTGAGAACAGACCCTTCCCAATGAGGTGCCCGACACCCTTCTCGCTCCCGGTCTCCTCGTCGGAGACGTATGACAACGCGACGGGGCGAGAGGGTTCTCCCGCCACCTCGAGCACGGCCTTCAACGCGAACGTCGTCGCGACGAGCGCCTGGCCGTTGTCCTCGACCCCACGGCCATACAGGCGGCTGTCGAACACCTGGGGGTCGAACGGATCGCATCGCCATCCCTCACGGTCGCCCGGCGGCACGATGTCCAGGTGGGTGAGAAGCCACAGCCGCGGGGAGCCCTTGCCGACCTTCGCGACGAGGTTCGGGCGGAACCCCGACGGCACACGGTCGTCCGGCGCATCGTGCCGCTCGACCTTGAGGCCGAAACCTCTGAGGATCCCTTGGAGCCGCTCCGCCTTCTTCGCTTCGCCCTCGCCTCCAGACGCGGGGCCCATCGCGGGAATCCGGCACAGGTCTGCAAGGAGGCGGACCATATTCTCCCGGGACTCGTCGAGGACGGAGAAGACTTCGGAGGCTTTCATCGGGCGCGAATCCGGAGGGCTCTGAATAAACGTTCCGCCCCGCGGCGTAAATCCGAAGGATGCTTTGTCGAAAAACGTGCCCTTGGGCCCCTACTCCGGAGGCGGCCAATCCATCGTGTTCCTTACGAGAGCGAATCGAATGTTGCTCGGGCGTCGAAGCGGGATCCGATACACCCGCTCCCCAAACCGGCGGGCGAGGTGCCAGGAGAAAGGGATAGAAGTGAAGCGTCCACGCTCGTTCGAGAAGAAAGTACTGCGTTCCCTCGAGCGCGAGCGTCGGATAGTCAGGGGGTCGGCTCCGCAAATCGAGGGTCCGAATCTGAATGTTCGAGCAGAACGGGTCGAAACCATGGACGTCGAAATGACGAACGTGGAAAGGAACGAAATCGGTGCGAAAGGGGACCGTGATGGTGAACCGGCCGCGGGCCTTCATGACGCGGGCCACCTCGAGGACCAGAGACTCCCAGTTCCAAAGGTGCTCGAGGACGTCGTGAGCCCTCACCTCGCCGACGGAGGCGGTCTGGAACGTGCTGAGGGCCTTCGGATCGTTGAGGTCGATCTGGAGGTCAACGCCGGGTCCCGGCCGGATATCGACGTTTACATACCCAGGAAAGGGGGGACTTGCCGCAGCCAAGGTTCAGCCGCAACATCCGGTCCCCTTGCAGGGTGAAGGGTCGTCGCCCCGGTGAAATCGGACGAAGCGGGTCACTTCGAGGAGCCTCGACCATACATCTTCGCGTACCAGTCCATCACTTCCGCGTCGCTAATCCGCTCGACGTGCTCGCCGACCTCGAGCTCGTTTTCCGCCTCGAACTGCTCAAGGATCCTGCGCGCCGCGGGGTCCCCCTCGTACTCCGTGACCGCGAGCGAGGACTTCCTTCGCTTCGCCTTGAACGCGGCAACCATCTCCGCGCCGTCGAAGATTACGTAGCACATTCCCATGTGCCACCGGTCGACGATTGCCTCCCGCAGGAAGAGGATGAGGTTATCCTGGGGCGTGAGGACGAACGAGCGCTGGAACGACAGGTCCTTGATTTCTTTGAGGCCTTCCTTCAACATCCAGTACACGGTTCGCTCGCCTCGGGCGAAGAATCCCTTTACGAGCCACCCTTCCCGCTCGAACTCCCGCAACAGTCGGCGAACCTCCGCCATGTTATACTCGAACCGCGTGTAGGAGGCGAGCCCCTCCGCGGAGAACACACCAAGGCTTTCCACGATTCGCCGGAGCACGGCCTGACGCGCCTCCTCAACTGGAATCCGGAGGTCCCGAACGGCGCGGTACCGGTTACTCGCATCGCGGGTGATGTGCCCGCCGTCGTACAGTTTCTTCAGGGCGCGCGACGCGGTCGTGTAACCGAAGGGTGCCATCGCGAGAAGGCGACCCCGGGAGATCGCCGCCTCACCACTCACGATGTCGAGAACCGCGCGCATCTCCTTCGTCACGCGGACGTTCTTCGCCCGCTTGAAGAGCATGAGGTCCGCCTCCGTGCAGTACGCCCACGTGTTCGGGATTCCCAGGCCACGGACCAGGATGCCCCTCCGGTGGAGCTGTTCGAGTGGCACGAAGTCACGGACCCGAAGCCGGGCGGCGAGGTCGGACCGCAATCCGAGGACCGCGGCCGCAGCCTCGACCGGCTCTTTGAACCTGTCGTCAGTGTCGAGCCCTTGGCGGCGGAACACGTACGCGAGAAGCTGGGATCTCTCGAACTCGTGCGGGACGATGTGCCCTTTCGCGAGGAAGTCGCCGAGACGGGCGTAGCCGGCATCGAGGAACGGTCTCACGTTGTCGAGTTCTGGGACCTCCTTGCCCAGCGCACGCGTGATCCGCACAATGTCGTATCCACGCGCCCCGAAGAACGCCATCATCCGGTCGATCGCGACGAGGACCTCCGGAAGTATGTCGGGGGTGATCAGGTCAAGCTCGCGGATTTCGATGCAACCGCTCATCTCCCAGATCTCCGCGATGCCGACGAGGTCTCCGTCCTTCACGATCGGATAGAGCCAACCCTCTCCCCACCGCGCGGCGATCTGCGCCCATAGCGGCTGCGTCCACGGATCGAGGAGAGAGAGGATCCTCACGCGGTCCTTCCCCTCCTCCGGCCGCGTTCCCCGGAGCGCGTCGAGTTCGTCCGGGAGGATGTACATCTCCCCTTCGCCCTTGCCAGAGACGAGGATCCGGTTGACCGTTCCCTCTTCCTCAAGGCGATCCATCAACGCTTGGATTTCATCCCAGCGAAAGCGCGCATACTCTCGAATGCCGGACAGGGGCACGGGACCGCACGCCCGCAGAAACTGGAGGACGACCTTCGCCTTCGCGTCTTCGACAAGGTCGTCCCGCACGTCGAACGGGACGAACACGTTCCGCGCCGTCCAGCCGTCGCCCTGGAACTTCCGAATCACGTAGCAGTCGTAGTCAAGGGAGTCGATCGCTTCGCTGACCCGCTCTCGCTCCTCCCCGGTCGCGCGGTAGATGCTGTTTCGGTCGATCCCTTCCAAGTGTCCCTTCACGACATCAAGGACCTTCGCCTCGAGCGGTTCCAGGTCGGAGCGCGGGAACGCGGACAGGAACAGCGGAGCGTCGTTCGCGCGGATGTACCGCACGCGTCCGTTCAGGAACCGACCTTCGAGCATCTCCCCGCTCTGTCGCCGGCGAAGCCAATCTTCGTAGTCGAACGACGTGACGTGGTTCGCGATATCGAAGGCCCAACCCGCCTCCCCGAAGAGACTGAAGTAGTCATCGATTGTCTCGAGGCGGGAGAACTGCTTCTTCAGGAGGAATGCCTTCACCTGCCCCTCCTCGAACACCTCGCGGGTGTCGCCCTTCCGGCGGAGCTTCCGCAGGTCCCGAACGAGCATGTACTCGTATTCGCCCCCGACGACGAAGCTCCCGGAGGCAACGACGCCCTCCTGCTCGAGGTCGCGGAGCGCCTCCTTCACGAGGTCCTCCTCGAGGTCGAGCACATGCGCAAGCTCGTGGGCGGTTGTCGGGCCATGGACATCGAGGTGCCGGGTCAGGAGGCGATCGAGGGCGGTCTCGAAGCTTTCCTTCTTCAGTGGTCGAAGCGCGAACACGGTCTCCTCAATCCCACGGCGGTGGACGAGATACCCTCGCTCGAGCTTCCGGAGAATCTCGTTCACTTCCTTCTTGTCGCGCCCAACCTTCTTCGCAAGGGCCTTCAGTGTCGCTGGCCCGGCTTCGAGGGCTGTCGCCAAGGTTTCGTCCTCGGGCTTCCGGCGCGCCGCCTGGGCGTAAATCGCAGCATATAACGGGACCTCCGCCGTGAGGGCCCATAGAATCCCCTGGGGTGTCCACGCGCTCTGAACCGCATCCGCCTCCATGAGTTCCGCGGCCCACGCACGAAGCTCCGCAAACGGGACGTCGGAGTATTCGAAGATCGATCGACCTTTCTGCTGGGGCAAGTTCAACGCGCCGACGCGGGCGAGAACGTGGAGGATGTCCCCCTTTCGCTCGACCCGGGGCAACTTGCGCTTGAAGTACGACTGGACCTCCTCCTCCGTGAACTGGGCGGCCTCGAGCTCGGCGACCGGGACGACGCGCTTCAGGATCTGTTTGTGGAGCTCTCGGAGGAGTGCGGAGCGGTCTTCCATCAACACGAGGTCACTGATCCCCGAGAGAATCGCGTTATGTGCGAACGGCGACGGCAGGTTCGAGAAGTCTGTGACCTTGACGGCAATTTCGCCCGCCTCAAGTCGCTCAATGACTTCCTTCGCGTGGCGGAGGTCCATCACCTCGTTCATGATCTCATGGTACGTTTCCTTGACAACGGGGAAGTCCTCGATCTCGTGGAGCCAGTCGAGCACGCGTTGGGAGCGGAGCTGCTGACGACCGATTGAGACCTCGCGCCCTTTGTAATTTCGCAGGACCATGAAGGCCCGGGTCGCGCAGTGCCGGAAGCGCTGCTTGAACAGCTCCGTGGTCCGCACGGCTCGGCGCAAGCGGTCCTCGAGTTCCTCCGAGGTGACGAGCTTGTCGACGCCTTCGAGGTTGATCCGTTTCGGGATCGTGAGCATGAAATTGTCGTCCGTCACGCTCACGCGGACATTCGTCCGGTACTTCTCCGTGATCGCATGGGCGTATGCGCGGGAGAGTGCGTCGTTCTCCCGCCGCCCGAAAAAAAAAAAAAAAATCAGGTTCCGATTCCCCTTCTCGTCGATGTAGCCCTCGATGACGACCTGACGATCCATCGGGAGGTCCGGGACGACCGCGCGCTGCTCCTGCATGTAGCTCACAAGGCTCTGCGCGGATCCCGCATCGAGCCGGAAGCTATCGAGGAGCCATTGCACGGCCTCCTCCTCCCCGAGGTCGTCGATTTTTTCCGCGAGTAGCCTTCGGAACTCGCCGACGGCCATGGAGAGGTCGAACGACCGCGGGAGCATCTCTCCTGTCCAGGACGGAACCGTCGGGCGACGGCCCGCGGCGTCCTTCACATACACGGCCATCCCGCGGGCGCGGACGAACTGGTGCGTGCGGCCACCGAGCACAAAGATGTCGCCGGGCTTGAGGTACTCCACGAACTTCTCGCTCAGCTCGCCGAGGGGCGAGCCCCGCTCCGAGAAGACGTGGTACGTGCCCTCTTCGGGAATCGTCCCGACGTTCGTGAAGTAGATGAGCCGCGTTCCGCGCCTCCGGCCGAACCGCTTCTCGTCCTCATCGTACCAGATCTTTGCGAACACCTTCACATCCGGGTTCCGGCTCGAGAGGTATTCGAGGACGCTGAGGAAATCCTTCTTCGGGAGGTCGTGGTATGTGTGCGTCCGACGGACGAGCTCGAATGCATCGTCGACGTCCCACCGCTTCTCGAGGGACATCCCGATGATCGCCTGCGCGAGGACGTCGAGAGGGTTCCGAAGGATGTCGACGCGGTCAATGCGGTTCTCGTACGCGTTCTTCACGAGGGTCGCGCACTCCACGAGGTCCCACGGCTCGAACACGATGAGCCTTCCGACGGACGTGTCCCCGTAGTTATGGCCCGCACGGCCAATCCGCTGGAGACCTTTCGCAATCGATTTCGGCGAGCCAATCTGGCAGACGAGGTCGATGTACCCGATGTCGATCCCGAGCTCGAGGGACGTCGACGATACGACCACCTTCAGCTCGCCCCGCTTCAACCGCTCCTCGACGTCGATTCGCGTCTCCTTCGAGAGGCTCCCATGATGGGCCTCAAGGTCCTCGATCCCTCGCTCCTTGAGCTTGAACGAGACGTGCTCCGTCCCGCTCCGGGTGTTCGTGAAGATGAGCGTCGTCCGGTGCTTGTCAATCAGACCCGTGAGAAGGTCGTACATCCGGGCGTTCGCCTCTTCCATCGCGTACTCCGAGAGGTCTCGGACGGGGCACAGCACCGCGATGTCGAGGGATTTCCGGCTCTCGACCTCGACGACATGCATCTCTCGGAGCTTTCCCTTCCAGTACCCGGAGAGGAACTTTGCGATTTCCTCGATCGGCGCAATCGTCGCGGAGAGGCCAATCCGAGTCAACTCGGGCCCGACATGGTCCTGAAGGCGCTCCAGGGACAGCGCGAGGAGGGTGCCCCGCTTGTTCCCGCACACCTCGTGAATCTCGTCGACAATCACCCACTTCGCGTCCGAGAACCTCTCCCGGAACTTCGGTGCGGAGAGAACGAGCGTGAGGGACTCGGGCGTCGTGATGAAGATGTGCGGCGGGGTTCGCGCCTGACGCTGCCGCTCCTGGGCGGACGTGTCCCCGGACCGGACCGCGACGCGGATTTCCGGCGAGGGAAGGCCCTTCTCCTGTGCGAGGGCTCGCATCTCCCGAAGTGGCTCCTCGAGGTTGCGGTTGATGTCGTTCGCGAGGGCCTTGAGGGGGGAGATGTACACCGCGTAGATCTTGTCCTCGAGCTCACCGCGGAGTTGCATCGAATACAGTTCGTTGATAATCGTGAGGAAGGCGGTAAGGGTCTTCCCGGAGCCCGTCGGGGATGAGACGAGGACGTTCTTTCGCTCATGGATCAGGGGAACCGCGAACGCCTGGGGCTCCGTGGGGCCCTTGAACTTCGAGGCGAACCACTCCCGCACGAGGGGCTGGAGGAGAGAGAGGACCTCCTCCCTCGTGTACTGCTTTGTTATCCTACGTATCATCGCGCGGCCCCGTGAGAAATCGCGGAGTATGGTAGCAGGTGCTAAAAGAGGTTTCGGAACGAAGGGCGATCATCCGCTCTTTGGGCCTCGGGATTTAAGGGGAGCACAAATAACGGTTTATACGGGCTCCCGGATGACTTGGTTCTGACT
>CAYOUM010000022.1:0-12798 GCA_964407185.1 uncultured Methanomassiliicoccales archaeon
GAATGCGCGCTCCCAGAGCGGGCGAACCGAATCCACTTCGAGGACGCGCAGGCGATCCGCGACGAAATCGCAAAAGCGGCCCCGATGTACGCGGGGATTGAGGCACTGCGCGCGAAAGGGGACGCCATGCAGTGGGGAGGCCCGATCCTGTGCGTCGGCGGCTCGTTCCCGACCGACGATGGACGGGCCCGATTCACCCCCCTCTCCCCGCCGGAGTTCGCACTCCCCGAAGGGATGTTCCTCCTGAGCACCCGCCGGGGAAAGCAGTTCAACAGTATGGTCGAGCGGGACGTGGACCCGATCGTCGGTGCGCGCCGCGACGCGGTCTTGATGAGCGATGAAGATGCCCGCGCCCTCGGCGTTCGGGACGGGGAGTCGGTCGAGGTCCGTTCCGAGGTCGGCCGATTTGGTGGGAGCGTGAAGATTGCGCGCATTAAGCCGCGAAACCTGCAGATGTACTGGCCGGAGGCGAATGCGGTGATCCGCCGCGGGATCGTGGATCCGGAGTGCGGGATGCCGGACTACAACGCCGTCGTCACGCTCGTGCCAGTGAGGACCGAAATCGGGGTGGCGGTGTGAGCCGAACGTCGCCGACCGCGCGCGTCACGATGACGAAGGTTGAGCACGCGACCCGCGAGCGGGAGGAAGACATCCTGGTCGTGGAAGAGCCGATGGAGATCCGCCTATCCATTCCCACGAAGGGGGGAGAGGTCACGAAGAGTCTCGCGGTCACGATGCGGACCCCGGGCAACGACTTCGAGCTCGCGGCCGGGTTCCTTTTCACGGAAGGAATCATTGCAGGCGGACACGACATCGAGCAGCTCAGCTACTGCGTCGATGGGAAGGCGGACCAAGAGTTCAATGTCATCACCGCGGCCCTGCGGAGCGACGTTGAGATGGATCTGAAGCGACTCGCGCGTCATTTCTACGCGACGTCAAGCTGTGGGGTCTGCGGAAAAGCGAGCCTCGACGCGGTCCGCGTTCTTGTGCGGGAGCCGTTGCCGGTGGGCCGGCCGAAGGTCTCCCCCGAGCTCGTGATGACGCTCCCGAAACGCCTCCGAGACGCCCAGGACGTCTTCTCGAGGACCGGAGGCCTTCACGCAGCCGGGCTCTTCAAGCCGAACGGCACGCTCGTCAGCCTCATGGAGGATGTCGGTCGTCACAATGCGGTCGACAAGGTCATTGGGGAACAGCTCCTCCGTGGAGCTGTGCCGCTGTGGGACCACGCCCTCCAGGTCAGCGGCCGGGGCGGCTTCGAGATCGTCCAGAAGGCGCTCGTGGCGGGTATCCCGGTTGTATCGGCCGTCGGGGCGCCTTCGAGCCTGGCCGTCGAACTCGCGCGCGAGTCCGGGATGACGCTCCTCGGGTTCGTCCGCGATGGCCGGTTCAACGTCTACGCGGACGCGGACCGAATCGGAGTGTGATGCGTACCTCTTCGGTGACGTCGCGGCGTTCATATAGACAAGCGCCATTTCCCGGCGGGGGAGACGGGATGGCAAAGCTCGCTGCAAACCTTGTGAACAACTGCCTTCGAATCCGATCGTCGGACAGCGTTTCGATTTTCTTCTACCCGCACACGCTGGAACTCGCGGAAGACATCGCCACCGAGTGCTTCCGCGCCGGGGCCGATGCAATTCTCGTCGCGTACACGGACAAGTTTTACGAGTCGTACATGAAGCTGCTACCCGTCGAGAGCCTGAAGGAGCCCTCCGTGTACTGTCGCGCCCTGACCGATCACTCGACCGCACAGTTCTGGATCGGTGCGCTCCACGATCCGTCCGTGTTCCGACGGATTTCTCCCGAGAGAATGGCGGCCACGAGCGAAGGGGAGACGAAGTCCCACTACGTCCCGCCAGCCGAGAGGAAGACACGCTCTCTGTTTGTTGAACTCGGGTTGGTCACCCGTCCTCGCGCAAAGACCTACGGCTTCTCGTACCCAGCGTGGGAGCGCACGATTCGAGAGGCTTCAGCCGTCCCCGCCGGGAAACTCCGAACCGACGGGAGAAAACTTGCCGCGATTCTGGAGACCGGCGATCGGGTGAGGATCAAGGGCAATGGCGAGACGGACCTTGAGTTCTCAATTCGTGGCCGCAAGGCGTACGTATACGACGGTGTGGTCGACGACGAGGACATCGCTGGAGGGGCGCTCGACGCGGGAATCCCCGCGGGTAACGTGAATGTCTCGCCGATCGAGACGAGTGCGAATGGAACGATTGTATTCAACGTGTCGCAGCCATGGGCCGGTCGCCTGATTCGACAGATGCGGTGGAAGTTCGACGAAGGCAAGGTCACGTCATTCTCGGGAGACGCGAATTCGCTGCTCCTGAAGAGGGAGTGGGAGTTGTCGGGCGGGGATAGGGACCGCATCGGAACCTTTTCCATCGGATTGAACCCCCGTGCGAAGTTTGGGTTCCTGTCAAACGGAATCGTTCGGGGGGCGGTCTCGATTGGGATCGGCGGAAACGATGGAGAGGGCGGCACGAACAAGCCCGGATTCTATCACATGCAGGCCGTGCAGAACGCGACCGTGGAACTCGACGGGAAGCCGATCGTTAGGGCCGGGAAGCTCGTCGCGATCTAGGTGGAAGACATCCGCGTTCGCTTCGCCCTCGACTCCGCGGCCGCCAAGTCCTTCGGGCTGTTCACGTTCAGGAAGGACGCGAGATCTGGATCGACGGACCGCAGGCCCTCCACGTTCACATATCGGATTCTTCGAAGACGACGGATCATGTCCGTGTTCGCGAACTCGCCCGCCTCGAGGGCGGTCGTCGCTGCGCCGAACGCGCGCTCACGATCATACACCGCCACCATGGGCTCGATCCGACCGTCGGGCCACCGTGGAATCACGGCGTCCACCTCGAAGGAAGCCTCGAAGAGGAGGTCGAGGACTTCCGGCGAGAGAAACGGGAGGTCGCACGCGAGTAAGGCGGTGTACTGAGCGCTCAAGGCATCCGCGCCGGAGATGAATCCCATCAGGGGGCTCTGAGTCGCTTGTTTGTCCCCCACAACATGGGAATCCGCTCCTATCAACTTCTGGACGTCCGCCATGTCGGAACGTTTCGTGACGACGACGATGTCGTCCGCGACCTGCCTCGCCGCGCGGACAACGCGCGAGAGAAGGGGCACGCCCGCCACAGGAATGAACGCCTTCGGTTGGCCCAGCCGCATGCTCTGGCCGCCCGCGAGAATGATCGCTCCCCGCACGGCCCTACCCGCCAAGGATGAGGAGCTTGCCTTCCCACTGTCTATACAGTCGTTCGATGTCGTACGGTGGCACGTGGCACGAGAGATATCGGAGCTTCGATCGACCGACGTTCCGGATGCCGTGGCTGCTCCCAATCGGGAAGTAGACCGCCGTGTTCGCGGTGACAATCTTCCGTTGCTTCCCCGACGTTACCTCGCCGCGCCCTTCAAGAATGAAGTACATCGATTCGACATGTGGGTGCTCATGGGGAGGCGTCCTCCCATTCGGAAGGACCTCCACAAACGTGATCAGCATGTTCTCCGTGCCAACGGTCTTCGGCGTAAGGAGTTGGAACGAGCGACTCCGATTCCCCGCGAGCGCCTTCGCCGTCCGGACGCGAACGATTTTCAAAGCTGCCACCGCGCGGCGCGAAGGCCCTCGCTCGATTTGGACTTTCCCGTTCCGCGCCGGACGTATCCGCACGGGCACCGGCCTCCAACGTCTTAAATAAGGGAGGGCGACTTCGCGCGAACCGATGGTCCGCGTCGACGCCATCGCATACTCGCCGACTGAAGTGCTCGAGGAGCATGACATCACGATCGGCCGGGCCCGCGAGCTCGTCGAAAAGTATCCCGTGACGTGGGTGAACATCGTGGACCCGAGTGGGCGAACCCTCGAAGAGCTGGAGACGCTCTTCACGTTCCACCCGCTCGCACTTGAGGATTCGATCAACCAGGATCTTTCTCCGAAGATCGAGACGTACGATGACACCGAGTTCATCGTGACGCGGACGATCGTATGGGGCGAGGAAATCGAAACGGACCAGCTCAGCCTGTTCCTTTCGAAGAAGTTCGTCGTGACGATCCACGACAAGGTGTTCCCGCAGCTCGAGGACGTCCGGATTCACATCAGAAAGCGAATGCCGAAGCTCTTGAAGAGCGGGACGGACTACCTCTGCTACAACATCCTCGACGTCATCGTTGACTCCTACTTCCCGCACCTCGACCGATTCCAGGACGTCCTCGATCGCCTCGAGGACGAGATCGTTGCGACCCCCACGGGCGCAGGGATCAACAAGATCCACGACCTGCGAACAGACCTCACGCTGGTGCGGAACGCGCTGCGGCCGCAGAGGGATGTCCTTGGCAACCTGGCGCGGCTCGAGCTTCCTGTGTTCAAGAAGGAGACACGAAACTACATTCGGGACGTGCAGGATCACATGATCCGCGTGCTCGACACCCTCGACACGTACCGTGAAATCGCAACGAGTCTGATGGAAGTCCAAGCGACCCTCGCATCGAACCAGCTGAACGAGGTGATCAAGGTCCTTACGGTGATCTTCACGGTCACGCTTCCGCTCGCAATTGTCACGAGCGCGTTCGGGATGAACGTCGACTTCTTTGGTCTGGGCGAACCCTACCGCCTCATCATCGCAATAATCCTCATGGCGGTTCCGACGCTGGGCCTGTTGTTTTGGCTCCGTCGCAAGGGCTGGCTCTGAGGCGCCTCAGGTCGCACCGCCCGTGACAGCGGGGCGTCGGGAGGCGATCTCGACGGGATGTCGTCCGAAGTACGAGAACCACATCAGCGCCGACACCACGTACAGGAGCGCGGCGGCGACAAAGCCGAACCAGAACCCACCGACGGCGAGGAGCAGTCCGCCAATCGCGATTGTTCCTCCGTAGGACAGGTCGAAGGAGGCATGGGTGAATCCCGCCGTCGTCGCCCGCTCGCCCGTGTCGACGACCTCCATCTCAAATGAGCCCGCGACCGGGGACGACAGGTTCGCGACTGCGCCACGGAGAACGAAAAACAAGGTCGCGAGGTAGAGATTTCCAACGAACGCGAGGCCGATGAGGAACGGCACGGCGGCCAGGCGGGTGGCTGCGATCGATCGGACTTTCCCGACACGTGCGACGATCGCGGGCGCGAGAAGGACGGCGATCGCGATCCCGATGTAGTTCAGGGCGGTGATCGGGCCGAACTCCTCTGCGTGGACCTCGTACGTGTGCTCGAAGTGGAGATTGAGAAGCGGGAAGTACAGTCCGAGACCCGCCGCGTAGGCGAGCGTGATTGTGCACAGTTGCCCAACCGTGAGGCGGTGCGTGACGTGTTTCATCCTGAGCACGTCGCGGAGCCGCGCGACGACCGGGGCGAAGGATTCCTTCATGAATGCGAGGGGAATCAGTTCGATGAGTCCGAATGGCAAGGCCATGAACAGCGTCAGCCGCAGCGCCGTGGCGCGGGCGGTTCCGTACGCGATAGGTCCGAGGGCCGGGTTCGCCGCTTCGATCCAACCTGTGAAGAGGGCGGGGAGGACTCCGCCGAGGAAGGCGCCGGCGACGGCAGAGACTGTTGAGAGCGTGCTGCCGAGGCTGAAGAGGTGCATCCGTTCCTCGGGACGGCTGCTCTCCATGAGGAAGGGCCCCCCGACGACACCGTGGAACGCCTCGCCAATCCCAACGATGACCGCGAGGAGGACGAGGAACAACGGATCGGCCGTGATGAGAATCGCAACACCCGCGAATGCGACGACAAGCGAAGCGAGGATGAAGCTCCGTTTCCTGCCATACCTGTCCGCGATCAGTCCCGACGGAAGGGAGTTGGCCCCGTGCGCGACGGCCTGCGCAGCCAAAGCAAGCCCGATGAACGTAGGGACGAGCATCGGTACACCGAGGAACAGGACTTGTGTACCGGGGTTCGCGCGCCCAGGAATGAACAGCTCCTCGAGGTAGAATGCGAAGGCGACGAGGAAGATGCTCGAGTTGACGCTGCTCAGCGCGGAGTAGCCGAGGTACAGCTTCGCGTTGCGGCTAAACCGGCGTATTGCCTCACGATAGCTCAGGCGCTCCGTCCCGATCGTCGCCATAGAACCGCTCTCCTTCCAGCGTCCCTGCCGGGCCAACGGGATTGCGATCGAGCAACGTCATAGAGCGATCGCCGCGACCCATTCCTTCCGCCCTCGGGCTCATCGGCGCCCGGACAGTAATGCTTTTCGGGCCGCCCCCTACCGGACCGTTCCCCAGGGGATGACTACTTCGCGACTGCCAGCACTTCCTTGAGGAGCTGCGCGTTCGTCGCCTCATCATGGCCCATCTGCTTCAGGGCGGTCCGGATCCAAGGTTCCGTGACGCGGCGGGCCAGCCGTTCGTAGCTTTCCCCCTCGCCATCCTCATCCTCGATCCAGAGTTCCAGATCGCTCCGGCTCACCCCGAGGTCCTCGCCGCGCTTCTTCGCCCTCGCGATCTCAATCATGAGCTCTACCCATCCGATGTGGTTTCGCTCTTTGTCTGCCGCGAGGCGGAACGCCATCTTCGCGAGCGGGTGCGTTGCGCGCTTTTCCCACCCGTTGAAGTGGTCCGCATGGATCCGCTCGACGTATAGCAATTCCTCCAGTTCCGACACACTTGTCATCGTTTTCACCTCATGGACTTCGCTCGTTCTGACGCCTTCGAATCATGAATCGGCACACGGGAGCTCCCGCAACGACTCGGTGCGTGACGTCGACGTCCGCACGCAGAAGCTTCTGGAACAAGTCACGCTCGATCGCGCACGCCTCGCCGAACCGCCCGGCGACCGCGAGGATCGGGCAATTGTGCTCGAGGAGTTCGAACGAGTCCCGGCGTGTTGTTCCGACCTCCGCCATGTAGCCGCCCTCGTCGCGGATCTGCGCGAGGACCTGAACTCGTTCTCCAAGGCCCTTCCCATCAAACTCCTTGCGGTGTCGGCTGTACACCTCTGTCGCTCGCTGCTCGAGAAGCGTACCAACGGCCTCCCGGCCGAGCCTCTGCTCGATGAAGTCCAACGCGGCGATCGTCATGTTCGCGTACGCCTCCGGGAAGAGACGCGTTGCGTTCGTGGTGAGGCCGAAGATTACGCGAGGACGACCGCGGCCCGCGGCGCGGAACGACCGTTCGATGAGCCCCTTCGCCTCGAGCCCGTTCATGTGCTTGAGGGTCGCCATCTTCGAAATCCCAAGTTCGACTGCCAGGTCCCCGAGAGAGGACGGGCCCGTTCGTTTTAGAAAGTCGAGGATCTGGCGCTTCGTGGCAGAAAACCCCGCGTCCACGGAATCGCGGGCGGGCTCCATGGCCTCCATTGGACACCATATCGCGCGATGAAATGATATACGTTTTCGTTTACAAATTTTACAAAGAGACGCCTGCGAACCGAGACCTTCCCGTTCACGTAACTATGAGACGCGCTCGTCCCTCGGCATCGCGGTTTCGCGCGACCACGAGATACGTCCCGGCCGCGAGTGCAGGGATTGTAAGCCTTGCGCTGAACCACCGACCGTTCGGTACCGTAGAACTTTCCGCCAAGGTCTGGCCCGCCTCAGTCTGCAGGAGAACGTGAACCAAAGCTTCGGTAGATGATGATCGCATGAGTTCTCCGTCGACGGTGACCCTGGCACCGGCGGGGGCGGTCGACGGCGTCACACCGACCGCAATCGTCTCCCTGCGCTCAATCCTCGGGCCGAGGCTGTGGGCCCCGCGGTGGAGGACCACCGGCTTTCTCGTCGAATCGGATGAAAACGCAACGACTTCGCCAACGAACGCGGTGTGGTCGCCCATGGGAATCTGTTGAATGAGGCGGCACTCCGCGTTCAGCAAGCAGCCCTTGATGAGCGGCACTTTGATTTTCGTTGCCGGGTACGTCTCGAAGAGGTCGCTCGACAGCTTGTCCGTCTCATGCCGTGTAAAATGGCCAGCAAACGACATCGCAGCGACCTGCTCCTCCGTGGCGGGATTCACACTGAACTCTTTCGTCTCCTCGATCGCCTCATAGGTAGCTTCTCCCGAGGCAATGTGGACAGAGATCAGGAACGGCTCGTAGGAGACGTTGAACGTCCACTCGGCGGCCATCACGTTCGGGCCTCGGCTGCCATGGGTCGTGATGAAGGCCACCGTCGTTGTGAACTGCCGAAACGCTTCGTCCACACTGTTCGACGTCGCCATGTCGTCGGCTGCCCTCGAGGAGCTGCCCGCTTAAGGCGCTTCGGGTTTACAAATTGGAGAAGCGGAGGCACGGGTGTCGTGCCGTGACGGTACTTTAGTTACGGCGACGGCGCCTCCAGAGGTATCCGACCAACGATAGGACGGCCACCGCAGTTGCGATCAACGCGACCGTCGTGAAGTCGGACAGGTAGAGTTACTGACCATTTTCCCCCAACGCTCGTGTCGCGATTCTTCCGCCGGCGTCCTGTTGCCCATAGCGTACCAGATGGCGTCGTCAAGATGAGCTGGCGTCACGCCTACCTCAGCTTCCAATGCTCGGACCAGATCCTCCAGCACGGTGTACTGGGATCCTCGTTTTCATGGAAGACGCCCTTCTCCATCAGGAAATCCTCCCAACGAGAGTCGAGGGGGACGAGTTCTGTGGTCAGTCCGAGCCATTTCGTATCCAGGTGTGAGACCTGCTTGTCGCCCATTCCTTTCAGCTCGAGTCCATCCCTCAGCGCCCTTTCCATAGCAGAAGGCCCCCGCCGTCTCGGTGCTGGAGTGCCTGAGGGTGCCGAAAGAGATAATTGCCCTAGCAGCCTTACCTGATACGGGGGAGCCGTTTCGTGAAAGTGTGCATCTTTGGACAAGGATTTGTAGCTACCCTCTTCCAGATCGGGGTGCACCGCATCGCCCGGGGGGACTTGGAGCCGTACGGCGTACCACTCGCGGCGGAGCTGAGCTACCCCATCGAGGCGATTGAGTTCGTGGGATCCTTCGACGTAGACGCCGACAAGGTCGGAAGGAACGTGGGCGACATCGCCGCACGTTACTGGAGAGGACCCGCGATTTCGGGATTGGACCAGATCCCGATTTATTCAGGAGTCCACCTCGGGGAGCTTCGGGGCCTCCCCATCACGCCCGCTGGCCTGGACGACGAGGCGACCCTCCTCGAATGCGTGGAACAACTGCTGTCAGTCTACGACCGGATCCGGCCGGATGTATTCGTCAACCTCTGCACGACGGAGCGGCCGCAGGCCTTCGAGTCGGCGAACGACTTCTTCAGGGCCATCCGATCGGATGGGCGATCTCGGCTAGTGCCGTCCCTCGTTTACTACTACTCTGTCCTCCAGTACGCCCGGGACCGGCCCGCCGCCTTCGTGAACTGCATCCCCACGTCGATCGCGAACGATCCAATCATGGAGCGATTGGCGAGGACCCACGGCGTTGTGTTGTTCGGAGACGACGGGGCCTCGGGCGCGACCCCGCTCATGGCCGACCTCTTGGAGCATGAGCGAGAGCGGAATCGGCTCGTGCAGTCGATCGCCCAGTTCAACATCGGCGGGAACTACGATTTCCTGGCCCTCACGGACCGGGAGAGGAACATCGCGAAGGAGCAGACGAAGTCCGCCACCGTGCGCGAAATCCTCGGTTACGACGCGCCTCACTACATCAAGCCCACAGGGTACCTCGAACCCCTGGGAGACAAGAAGATCGTGGCCATGCACCTCCCCTACGTGTCCTTCAACGGCGCGGAGGACGAGCTCTTCATCACAGCACGGATGAACGACAGCCCAGCCCTGGCCGGTCTCCTCGTTGACCTGGTCCGGCTCGGCCAACTCTGCCTGGACGCGGGCATCTCGGGCGCGGTCAATCCCGTGAACGCGTTCTACATGAAGAGTCCGGGTCCCGCGGACATACAGTCGATCTCGCGGATCCTGGCGTACTTCAGGCTGCGACAGTGGCTGGCGGAGATCCAGCGGCCGCCGGCACCCGTCGAGGCGTCCCCGGAGGCTCAAGAAGGCGCGCTCAGGTGAGGTGGCGCGCATCCAGGCCGTAATCCTAGCGGCAGGCGCCGGCCAGCGCCTCGGCAGGGGCCCAAAGGCCCTCGTCCCGTTTCTGGGCCTCCGTCTCATCGAGCGGTCGGTCCTCGCGTTGCGCCAAGCGGGCGTGGACGAGTTCATCGTGGTCGTGGGCGCGGGAGGGGCGGCAACTGGACAGGCCGTCACATCGAGTCCAAGGCTGCGAGACGTCCCCCTACGGGTCATCGTGAGTGAGCGGTGGCAGGAGGGCAGCGGGGCCTCTGCGATGGCCGCGATGGGCGCCGTGCGATGTCCGTTCCTCTTGGCGATGAGCGATCACGTCATCGATCCTGCCGCGGTCCGGAGGTTGATGCAGGAAACCCCGCCCGCGATGCTCGTGGACTTCGCCCCGGCAGAGGCTGTCCTCGCCGAGGCGACGAAGGTGACAGTGGATGCCAGTCGCGTGATCGCCGCGGGGAAGGGGCTGCAGGAGCGAGCCGTGGATGCGGGCTTCTTTCTGTGCGACGAGTCCGTGATCCTCGCGGTGCGGGAGCACGTGGAAAAGGGTCAGGCGGAGTGGAACGGGATTTACCCCAGCGTGCGTCCCAGGGCCGTCGACATCGCCGGCGGCTTCTGGGCTGACCTTGACACACCGGAGGACTTTGAGCGGGCCGAGAGGGCCCTCCTTCGAAGCTTGACCAAGGCCGACGACGGGCCCGTCTCCCGCTACTTGAACCGACGGATCTCCCGCCGAATCTCGAGGGCCCTCGTAGGGACGTCCGTCACGCCCAACCAGATCTCCTTGGCCGTCTTCCTGATCAGCGTCGTCGGTGCGGCGCTCTTCTGGGCGGGAGGCTGGTTCACCCTTGTCCTGGGAGGCATCCTCGTGCAGATCGCGTCCGTCTTGGATGGCACGGACGGGGAAATCGCCCGCCTCCGGATCCAGACATCCCCGCTGGGGGCTTGGCTGGATGCGACGTTGGATCGGTACGCGGACGCGATCGTCCTCGTGGGGATCACCATGGCCCTCCCCGTCCGGAGCGATGTTGCGTTGGCCGCGGCCTTCGCGGCCCTCTTCGGCTCATTGCTCGTGAGCTACACGGCGGCCCGCTACGAGGGAACCTTCCACGAACCCGCGCCGTTCCAGGAGGGCATTGTCATCCCAGCAAAGAGGGACACGCGGTCGCTCATCGTCATGGTCGCGGGGCTGACGGGCGCCCTATTCCCCGGACTCCTGGTCCTCGCAGCGCTGACGAACGCGGAGATCGTACGTCGGGTCCTGCGGGTCCGAAGGCACAGGGTGCCCTGAGCGTTCCCTGCGGAGTCCCCGAGAGCTGGGAGGTCCGCTCCGAAGGCCGGGCCGAATTCCGCCCCTGGGTTTCGATGATGCCGTGAGTTTTGAGAATCTCTTCTGTCATTCCCTGGAGAAGTGGCGCTTTCCTCGGGTGCCAGGAGCCTACATACCTTGCGAACCTCGGGATAGAGCCTCGGCTGACGTAGAAACGCCAATAGGCTGGGTCAATGCGACGGCTCGGGTTGTGGATTTTTCCGCACGTGATTCCTATCTTGCAGAGCATGTCGTGTAGGGCTTCCAGGTCCTTTCGATTTCTCTGTGCGAAGTAGAGATAGGCATCGCCAGTATCGGATTGGGGAAGACCGCCCTCCGCATCGAAATATCCGCGGATGTAGTCGATTGAATCCTTTCGCGTTCTAAGCTCGACATCATCGATGAGAGACCGTGAGAATTCAACGACGTAGACGTGCCGCGATCTCCCCTCCCGATATGTCGAAGCCCGCCGGCCCAGCCGCAGGATGAGGTCGCGAAGGAATAGAACGTAGGCTTCCTCGCGCTGGGAAATCCGTATAGTCCGGCGGCGGATGGTGCCATCGTGCATCGCACCCAGGAGGTAGGGCCCGACTCACGCCAACGAGAGGATCGAGCAATAGATAAGAGGACAACCAGGAGATGGATGAAACTGCGATGGATTCCGCAGTGGTTTCGCTCAGGACCCTTTGCGAGAAAAAAATCGGTGGACGCTCGACGCACCTTGAGGCGTGGCTACGCGCCACAGGCAGACCTGCTTCATATGCTCCGCGTCACGGAGCTCAGCGGAATCGCCTCTTGATTCCTTAGGAGGTGATCCATCTGCAGGTTCCCCTACAGATACCTTGTTCACGTGCTCCCCATGTCGCCATGGGGCGTGGACTGTATCATCATCCGGCGAGACGCCGGAGCCTGGCGTGCAGTCTCTGAGGGTTCCGGTCCGAAGACCGGCCTTCCCTGCGGATTGTCCGCACCTTGCGATTGTGACCGCGGTTCGCGGTACGCAAGGATCCTCGGAGTTCCCCGCATATAGCCAAGTTTGATCCAGAACCTTGCGGCCCTGGAGTCGCAACGTGCTTACGACTTAGCCCTCCTTGCTGGACCAAAGTTCTAGCGCCGCAAGAACGGCACCATCACTCCGACCCAACTCGGGTGGCTTGACGGGCGGTGTGTGCAAGGAGCAGGGGCATATTCACCGCGTGATGTTGACACGCGATTACTACGGAATCCATCTTCGTGAGGGCGAGTTACAGCCCTCAGTCCGAACTACGATTGGGTTTCGGGATTGCCTCCCCCTCTCGGGGTGGGAACCCATTGTCCCAACCTTTGTAGCGCGCGTGTAGCCCGGGGGATTCGGGGCATACGGACCTACCGTTGACCTCCCCTTCCTCTGGCTTAGCGCCAGCGGTCCCCATAGTGTGCCGCCGATCCGAAGATCAACGTCGCAATTATGGGCGAGGGTCTCGTTCGTTATCTGACTTGACAGAACGCCTTACGGTACGAACTGACGACGGCCATGCACCACCTCTCCCAAAATCAGGCAAGGTC
>CAYOUM010000023.1:0-8484 GCA_964407185.1 uncultured Methanomassiliicoccales archaeon
CTCGTGGGGGCGGGTCGCGCGGCGGACGCACTGCCCGTGATCGATCAAGCTCTCCTGGGAGATCCAAAGAGTCCGGAGCTTCACGTTCAGCGGGGTCTCGCCCTCCGTGCCCTCGACCGCCATGGGGACAGCGTACTCTCATTTGAGCGTGCGACCCAGCTTGCACCGAACCGCGCGGATGCCTGGCGGGGACTCGGCCTCGCCCGAGTGCGGACGAACAATTTCCAGGGTGCCGTGACGGCCCTGAACCGCTGTGTCGCACTCGACCCAAGGGACGCGGGCGCATGGTCCCTGCGGGGATTCGCCTACGAGCGCTCGAATGACTGGGAATCCGCCGCGTCCTCGTATGACAAAGTCGTTGAAATCAGCGCGCGCGATGCGGCCGCATGGAACGCACGGGGCCTCGCGTTGATGCACCTGCGGCGCTTCGATGAGGCGCTCAAGTCGTTTGACGTCGCTCTCTCCCTAGATCCGAACTCTGACACGGCCATCGAGGCGAAGAAGCTGTGCGAGGAGAAGGCCGCCATGGCGCGGGTGGAGGCCTTCGCACGGTCCGTCGTTCAATACGAGCGGACGTTGCGGCGGCCGGCAAGCAAAGAGGAGATTTTCAAGGAGTGCAAGGTTCCGCTCGAGGTCCTCGACGCCGTCGTCTCCTTCGTGAACACGCCGTCGCCCGTACAGATCGAAGCCCTCCTACCAGAGCGACTCCAGTGGTTTGAGAAGTCTGCGCTCGCGCTCCTTCAGACCGGCACAGGGAGGAAGGAGTTCCGGCTCGTCGATGCCGTGGACGCGCTCCCCGAGATTGAGGTTGCGGACGCCCGCGAGGTGCTCGGCTACCTGGCCGAAGTGAAGTCGCTCCATCTCGATGCCGACCCATCGTGGAAGATGGACGCGTTGATTCGACGTGCGCTCGATCTCCCGAAATCCGAGCGAAACCTCGTTGACCTGTCGCGCGAGCTGCTCATCGGGCCCTACGAGGCAAAGAAACTCGAGGTGTCGCTCAAGATCTTCGAGGGCGGGGCGTATCGGGTGCGCACAAAGCCTCCTGCGGAACACGAGGAACGACCGAGAGCCTATGGGCCGTCACCGACACCAGCAGCCCAGCCAGGGGCGCCGCGAGAGCCCAGGCACGCACCGCCGATGCCAAAAGCTGCTACCCCCGTCGAGCCCCGGGAGGCCGCTCCTCAATCCGCACCGCTCAAGGAACCGGACGCTTCGCGGGACCGGCAAAAGAAACGCGAGGACGGCGAGGACGGCCGAG
The DNA here is from genome assembly GCA_964407185.1 of uncultured Methanomassiliicoccales archaeon. Taxonomy (GTDB): domain Archaea; phylum Thermoplasmatota; class Thermoplasmata; order RBG-16-68-12; family RBG-16-68-12; genus EA-19. The sequence continues at coordinate 1,262 of CAYOUM010000023.1, forward strand.
ACTTCACGCGCTTGTGACTACCCGAACGTCCACTGGTCCCGCTCGCGAAGGAGCCGGCGTAGAAGCTGGGTGGCACTTTTCGGATTCGTGTAAAGAAGGAACGCGCCGAGGTGCTTGCAGAAGAGCTTTCCTTTCGCGCGGTTCGTCTGAAAGTCCACGCAGTCGTGTTCGACAACCCTCTTAGCCGTGTCGACGTACACCGTGTAGGCCTTCACCATCCCGCTCATCAGGCTTGCCGATTCTTTGTCGACTCGAACGAGGTCGGGGCCGATGTCGCGCGCGCTTGCTCTCCGGTTTTCTCCGAGGAACGCGAGTAGGAGTTCGTCGAGCGTCATTGAATCGATATCCTTGTTGATTGGGATGTCCGCTTGAATGGTGGCGGCCTCGGGCTCGTCTGCGCTCGGCCCGAGGGCGACGGGGATTCCAAAGTAGGTGAGGGCATCGTTGATCTTGCGGTCGATGTACGCCTGCTCGCCCGGCGTGTACTTTGCGCGGTTCGCGGGCTTGTTGAAGTACCGACGGGCTGCGCGCGCGTGAAACGAAGTGTGGACGGGATACTTCCAGTTCGCGGGATCCGCGTACTTGTCCGGCTTCTTGGGGTAGCCCTCCGGAGGACCGGCGCGACCGTCGCGTCGACGGGCAGGCTTGACCGGACGAACCATCAGGGGAACGATGGGCTGGCCCGCCAGTTAAGGGTTCCGAAGGGTCCCGCCTAGGGGCTATCCCGAGGCGCCTTTCAGGAGCTCACGGGCAATGACAAGGCGCTGGATCTCGCTCGTCCCCTCGCCGATCTCACACAGCTTCGCGTCCCGAAACATCCGTTCAACAGGATAGTCCGAGATGTAGCCATACCCGCCGTGGACCTGGATGGCCTTTGTCGTCACCCACATCGCCGTCTCGCTCGCGTAGAGCTTCGCCATCGAGGCCTCTTTCTTGTACGGAAACCCGTGGTCCTTCGACCACGCCGCACGGTACACGAGCATCCGGGCGGCATCAATTCGAAGGGCCATGTCCGCGAGCATGAACTGGATCGCCTGGAAATCCGCAATCGGATGATCGAATTGTTTTCGATCTTGTGCGTACCGCAACGCCTCCTCGTAGGCCCCTTGGGCGATGCCCACGCCGAGCGCCCCGATGGAGATCCGACCGCCATCGAGGGTCTTCATCGCGTTCGAAAAGCCATCGTTGGATTCCCCGAGGAGATGGTCCGCGGGCACCCGGCAGTCCTCGAGGAGGACCTGGGACGTGGCAGACGCCCGCATCCCGAGCTTGTCCTCGACCTTCCCAATTCGCAAGCCCGGGGTCCCACGCTCCACAATGAACGCACTAATCCCGCGATTCCCCTTCGCGCGGTCCGTGATCGCGAGGATGACAAACGTCCCGGCAACAGGTGCGTTCGTGCAGAAGTTCTTCGTTCCGCTGAGGATCCAACCGTGGTCCTCCGTGTAAGCCTCCGTCTTCATCGCGGCCGCATCGGAGCCGCTTGCGGGCTCCGTTAGCGCCCATGCGCCAATCCTTCGACCCGTCGCGAGGTCCGGCACATACCGGTCCTTCTGTTCTTTCGTCGCGGCGATCAGGATGTTGCCCGTACAGAGGGAGTTGTGTGCGGCCATGATGAGGCCATGGCTGCCGTCGACGCGTCCGACCTCTTCGACCGCGATGGCATACGAGATCGTGTCGAGCCCACCGCCCTCGAGCTCCGCCGGGACGAGCATCCCAAGGAGGCCGAGCCCCGCCATCTTCGCGACACTGTCCCGCGGGAACTCCCCGCTCTTGTCGAACTTCGGGGCGACTGGCTTGATCTCGCGCTCGGCGAATTCCCGCACCTGTTTCCGGATCATCTCCTGTTCAGCGGTCGGTGTGAAGTCCATGCCGCGTACCGTAAGTTCCCGCCCGTTCTTAAGTCCGCGGCCTCACCGGGCGGGCGCAAGGTATTTTCCCGCGCACACGGGTGACGCGGCGCCATGGCATCGCCCCCCCGCCGCATCATGACGTGGCGGACCTGGCACGAGGATCTTCTACGGCTCAGCGTCGTCGTCCTCGTCGTGGTTGCCTTCCTGGAGGCATTCGTCGGTCGGGCGATCTCCCGAGCCGCCCCGCTGATTCCCAGGAGCGAGGCGACAACCGCTCTCTTCGAGGCCCTCGGCCGGATCGGAGTGTTCCTGTTCAATCTGGGAACCATCCTCGTCCTTCTCGTCCTTTTCCTCCTGTTATGGTCCATCCGGATCGGAGTCCGCCACCTTCCGGTCGCGAGCGAGCAGTTGTCGCTCGTCGCCGTCGTCTTCACCGCGCTCGCCCTTGGCTCGTTTGTCATTCGTGATCCCGTGATGCTCGTCGCGCAGTCGATTCTGTGCCTGGCGGCTTCGGTGGGTCTGCTGATGGCGACCGCGATGTCATCCCGGTCGCCGTGGCCGCGGGCATTCGCGGCATTGATCGCCACTGTGTACGGCGCGTCCCGCTACTTCGTCCTCGCATCCGCGCTCGGACAGATCGGCGGAGCCCAGGCCGCTCCCGTAGGGGGCATCGAGCTTCTTCGAATCGCAGAGGCCGCGGCATCCCTCGCGCCAATCCCGTTGCTCGCGGCCGTGTACCTCGCGGCTCCCGATCGGTCCTCCCTGCGAAGGCCGACATGGATTTCAACTGCGGCGGCCGCTCTGTTCGTACTAGCGTTCGTTGCGAATCCGGCGATTATGGCTGCAATCGCTCAGGCATCCCTCGGGTTCACTCTCTTCCTTCCGTTCCCCATCTATGCCCTCGGGCTTTGGCTTGCGATCGGCGCCTTCTTACTGCTCCGTCGGAATCCGTCAACGAAGGCGAAGGCCTATGGCATTGCACTCGTGATGATCGCGGGGATTGACCTTCGGCTCACGTACCAGGCGTTGCTCGCCCTGGCGGGGCTCATTTTGTGGGCAATTAAAGAGGAAAGGCCGCGGCCTACGACTGCGACTTTGGCTCACACAGTCCCCGTTCCTGCTCCGGTACGGGCTGTGGATTCTGAGCCGGCAGCGCGTGGCGGGCCGTAACCCGAAGGCGCCGGGACTCCGTGTTCAGAAATCGGGCCGCGACATGGGCCACTCGTGCCGCTGCCGAATCCGGATCGAACGTTGCGACTTTGTCGAGATACGCGGGACCCCACGCACCCAGGTGTTCGCGGAGGAACGTCGTCTCCGCCCGACGGACTGCGAGAAATTCCGTCCGCCTTCCCTCGACAAGAGCGGAGGCTTGCAGGAGAAGGAGGAAGTGGAGGAACTCGAACTCCGCCGCGAGATGGTCGGGGCGCTCTCGCCCGCCCGCTGCGAAATCAAGTCCAAATGCGCGATAGAAACCCGAGACATCCGCCATCGTCTGGACCTTCATGAAGACGTGGGCCATCCCGTACTCCGTCTCGTAGGGGGGCGCAGCTGCCTTCGCCAAGAGTGTGGGAAGGGCCTCGGCGTTGAGCCCAGAAAGAACCCTGCGCAGATGCGTGATGTCTGTTCGGACGCGGGATCCCTCGCCGATCAATTTGGCCGCGCGATCCAACTCCGTGTTGGCGCGTTGTTTCAGGTAGTCGCGGGTGACAGGGTCCGGGTCGGATAGGAGGACGGAGAGGATCTTCGCGGCGATTCCGCGGGCGACGAGGTCTGCAATCCTCCGTTCGACCGGGTTCGCGGGCATTGCGCCTCACGTGATGTTCAGGTGTTGGGCAGGCCGGACGACGATGGGCTCGTCGATTGGAACTCGGACAACCTCCACGCCGTTCTCGTCAAACCCAACTGCGTCGTTGGCAGTGATTTCGTAGCTGAAGAGGATCTTCTGAGTCGCGCCGAAGAGCTGGAGGACACCGAGCAGCTTCCGGCTCGGACTCGCGTACTTGGCGATTGCGTTTTCGACCCCAGCCCCGAACATTTGGCGGAGGTACTTCCGCGGTGCCCACCGTGGCGGGATGTAGTACACGTTTGGCTCCGTGCCGAACTGTGGGTACAGCGGGAGCGCGACCTGCTCCTCATGGACGAGGTAGTAGATCGGGGACCTCGGGTCGTCGATCCATCCTTGGAGGCGGATCTTGCCCACGCACGCGGAGATGCATCGAGTGACAATCCCCTGCTCGATCCTTGGGTAACACGCAATGCACTTCTCCGCCAGTCGTGTGTTCGGCCGCCACAGCGTCTTCTTGTATGGGCACGCCTCCATACACTTCCGGTATCCACGGCACCGGGATTGGTCGACGAGGACGATGCCGTCCTCCGGGCGCTTGTAGATTGCCTTCCGGGGACACGCGGCAAGACACGCGGGATAGGAGCAGTGGTTGCAAATCCTTTGAAGATAGAAGAAGAACACCTGGTGCTCGGGGAGGGAGGCCCCTTCTTGGACGCTGCCTGTGGTCTGCGGAGATCGGTTCGCGGTGTCCTCGTAGATGTTCGGGAATCTCCATTCCTTGTCGTGTGGGAGATACCCGAGGGCCGCCTGGCCCTCCGGCGCGGCCTCGAAAATCGTCTTGCCGTTGTACGTACCGTAGGGAGCGTTCGGCGCGGACTGGGTGGTATCCCATCCGGGCTGCGGGCCAAGCATCTCGAGGAGCTTCGAGTCCCAGCTCTGCGGGTACCCGCCGAACGGCTTCGACTCGACGTTGTTCCACCACATGTGCTCCTGGCCGCGGGAGAACGTCCATGTCGACTTGCACGCCATCGTGCAGGTCTGGCACCCGATGCATCGGTTGATGTTGAACACGGCCCCGAACTGTCGCGCGGGCGCACCCCTCTCGTACGGATACGGCATGGTCCGGCCAAGCTGCCAATTGTACACGTCTGGCATCGTCACCCTCCGGGCAGGCGCTCCTCAACGAGCTGCTGCACGAACTCGTCCCCATACGTTCGCCACACGATGTGCGGACCTCGATAGAACGGATTGCGAAATACCTCGAGGATGCGTCCGCGATCCCAGCCCATTCGCGCGAACTCATCGACGAACACGCGCGCCATCTCAACGAGGGAACCTGCGCTCTCCGTGTCCGGGATTGAGACTCCGACGAGGGCCAGGGGGTCGTCCTCCTCGTACTCCTTCTCGACCACTGTGTTCACCCTTGGAGCAGGAAGTCGCCCGCCAAGTAGCGCAGGTGCGACGCGTTCTCATTTCCCGGCGTCCGGCCCGTCGTCGCGGGCTCCCACACTCCAACACCACCGAGTCCGCCATCCTCTGCTTTCTGAATCCGCACGGGCGTTTCCTTGGGACACGTGTTCGGCGAGTGAATGTCCGCTTCGTACCCGGCCCCGATTCCCTGGCCGTAGTAGTTCTTCCGGACGAGGGAGTCCGTCATCATCGTCGGCTGGAGCCATCCGCGCGTCAAACTCTGCTGGGAGCCGTAGCGGAGGTTCGCCTGGTACCCCGTGTCCGCCGAAACTGCCCGGCCGTCGGGTCGGGTCTCGTGTGCATAAACGGTCTTCGGCGTCGCCATGAACGGCGCGTGTTTTATCATCACGACGCCCCGCGGGTAGCTCGGGTTGTACTTTGCACGCAAGAGGAGACGAGCGACCTTGTACAACGGGTCCGTGGGCTGCCAACCCTTGTACGGCCGATCATCGGGATTCGCGTCGACGTATACGTAATCGCCATCATTGATTCCGAGGGCCTTCGCATCGTCCGGGTTCATGTTGATCTGGTGCTCCCCGACGTGCGGGCTCCGCCGGTCCGTCCGCTCTGGGTCGCCGAAGTTGCTGTCCCACAGGAGGTTCCAGTCTGCCACGCTCCATGAGGAATGCACACGGTGGCGCGTTTTCGGAGTCAGACAGTAGTAGCGGTACCCATTCGACCAAAGGAAGTTCGTCGTCAGTTTCACGTCATCCCACGCGACCTTCACGTTTCGAACGGACCGCTCGTCGGCTCCGGTGGCGGTGGCCGGGATCCCGAAGTCATTGGGGCGAATTGCGTCGAACGTAGGCGGGACGACGATTGCGTTCGGCAGGTACGGCGTTGCTTCGACGGGCTCCCGGTGCACGATGAGATTTTCCCCGTACGTGATGAACTCGTCCTCCTCGCGATAAAACTCGAGCCGGCCGGTCTTGTTGTAGAAGGGCTTCGACTCGTTGATCTGCTCCCATCCGGGCATCCGCGGGTATGTCCGGAAGTTCATCAACGCGCCCTTATTGCTTGCAATCAGGTCCATTGCGCGATAGCCGCGGCACGTGCTCGAGGCGTCCAGGATTCGTTGGAGATACACGTCGACCCTGTTTGCATATACAAACTCCCAGTAGTTCCGGTACCGCGCGTCTCCCGTGAGGGCGGCGATCCTGGCCGCTACGCCCGCGTATACCTCGATGTCCTGCTTGTTGTCGAACAGCGGGGCGATCCCGCCCTTCCATGCCATGAGGAAGGGGTTCGAGCACGAGCCCGTCATGTCCGGAATCGAGAGTTCTGGCCAGCTTTGGACGGGAAACACGATGTCCGCATACTCGCAGGAACCCGTCCATTCCCAGTCGTTGACCATGATGAGATCGACCTTTGGGTCCACATTCGCAATCATGTTGTATGCCCACTTCGCGTTGTTCAGCAGGTTCACGTTGCACGTCCACTGCACCTTCGTGGGCGTGGGCATGTGCGTAGTTCCCGTAAACACGCGGCCGGCGACGTCGAGGGGGCGATCCTCGTAGTTCCAGTATGAGGGGTTCTCGCCCTTCCAGTACTTCTTGACGGGCACAGCCTGGCCGTCGGCCAATGGATCGAGATTCGGACCGAACGGGTCTTCCATGTTGTATGCCGGCAGGCCGTCGAAGATTGAGCTCTTGTAGTTCCCTGCCCAATGGCCCACGTTCCCTCCGGGGACGCCGAGGCTCCCTGCGAAGGCAGTGATCAGGAAGACTGCGCGGGTCGTCAGGTCGCAGTGGAAGTAGTGATTGATCCCCTCGCCCGTGTGGACGCTCACCGGCCACAGCCGCTCCGTGGGGTGTCCGATCCACCGCGCGAGCTGGAGAATCGAAGACTGAGGCGCCCGCGTGATCTCCTCGACCGCGGCGAGCGGGTAGGTCGCACAGAGTTCCTTGTACAACGCAAAGACGGTCTTCACCCGGACCGTCGTGGTGCCATCCGCGAGGGTAACGGGGCGGTCCACCTCGAGGGCGGGGTCGACGCCCACCAAGGTGCCCAGGTTCTCCCGCGTTACGGCGGTCAGGTTTCCCGTCGGGCCATCCACGACAACAAAGTCGCCCCATTGGTCCCGGTACTCTGGCGGGATTTTCTGGACTGTGACG
>CAYOUM010000023.1:8494-12586 GCA_964407185.1 uncultured Methanomassiliicoccales archaeon
GACGCTGTATCCCGTCCACGGCGGATTCGTGTATCCCGGGAAGACGTCCGTCGCCCGGAGAAGTTTGAGCGTGTCCGTCCGGACAAGGAGCGGCATGTCGGAGAATCGTTTCAAGAACTCTCCATCATACCAACCATTCTGGATCAGTATGTTCACGATCCCGAGGATAAGCGCGACATCAGACCCGGGCCGAAGGCCGATCCACAGGTCCGCCTTCTGGGACGCGGGGCTATACTCCGGTGAGATGTTTACAACCTTCCCGCCCCGCTCAATGATTTCGATCCACCAGTGGGCGTCCGCCATCTTGTTCTCGACCATGTTCTTCCCGACGAAGATCAGCAGCTTCGAGTTTCGGAAGTCGTTCAGGTCGGGATCGAACGTCTGAACGCCCGTGACCATCGGATGGCCTGGTGGGAGATCGCCGTGCCAATCGTAGTTCGACCATCCGCGTGCCCCGTATGGCGTGCGGCCATCGCGCGCTGCCTCCGCTTCGTCGAGGAGCGCGAGCATGTTCGCGAACCGATACAGGCCGTGGAGCCTCGTCACACCGCCCAGGGGCATCCCCGCGCGGAGCTTGCACACCATGGCGCCCGAGCCGTGCGTCGCGTCGACCATCGCGGGATGGTACCCTTGTGCAACGAGCTTCGACTGACCCGCTGGGCCTTCGTATGTCGTCATCACGTTCAGGAGGCCACGGGCCGCGTAGTCGGACGCCTCACCCCATGACACCGGCGTCCACGAGTCCTCCCCGCGCAGGAAGTAGGTCGACGCCGGCACGCCATTTGCATCCCGCGGGAATCCAGCGTCCGCCCAGGCTTTCCAGCCCGTGCGAACCATGGGTCTTTTGATCCGATACGGGCCGTAGAGCCGCCGTACGAGCGTGTATCCCTTCAGGCAGCCGCGGGGGTTCCACGACGCGGCCGGCTTGTTGCCGTACAGATCAGTGTAGTCCTGAACATCGTAGGCCTGTTCGATCCGAATGAGAATGCCGTTCCGGATGAACGCTCGGAGCCGACAGTTGTGCGGGTCGTTCGGCGCGCAGACGAATGTGAAGGTCGAGTCATATCGATACTGATCCCGATACACGGACTCCCAGTCACGGGACGGGTAGTTGGCGAGCGGGTTCGAGATGTCCGGAAGCGGTTTCAGGAGCCGGAGGCCAAGGGATGCCGACACCGCGGCGGCGGTCGCAACCCCAGCACCGACCGCAGCGGAACGAAGGAATCCCCGTCGGGACACACGGTTCCGTACCCCTTGGTCCTGTGCCACTTGTTCACCTCAGGTGTCTGGGAATCCGATAGCCCCGCTCGAACTCCTCGTCAATGACACTCCGCTTTTCCGGCCAGTCCCGCTCCGGGTCCGGAGAATCGATATCGTCACCAACGCCTTTTCCGAGTCCGAGGAATGCGACGCCCGCCGCTGCGACCCCACTTGTCTGGAGGAACCGCCGCCGTCCCTGATCCTCCGGCTCTTCGGGAATTCGATCAAGCGTGATGATCCCCTCGGGCAACTCGAGTGGGACGCGCTTCTCCCTTCGTCCTCGGAAGATGAGGAGGATGACAACGAGCAACGCGACGACGATTGCCGCCCGCAGGAGCCAGTCCGTCGCGCCGCCGGGCGTCGGGACACTCAGAGGCATTTCGTACCAGCTCGACGTCGACTTCTGCCCGTTTCGCTCCTGGGTCGCGCCGTCCCACGCCGCGAATGAGACGACGAGGGGGACACCCGGGACAATCCGGATCTCGTCCCGATTCGCGGCTGCGAGGGTCCGCGCAAAGACCACACGCCACGTTCCACCCTCCCAGAGTCCCGCCCCGAGGACCGTTCTGTGGTCCGTGCTCGTAAGCGTGCCTGCACCGCCTGCGACGAGGACCTGCACGGGGGTCACATTCAACAGAGAGAGGAAATTCCCGCTTGCCAGGCCTGGATAGAAGGTCGCCTCGTCCTCGAACGGATACCAATCGCCATACGCCTTGTCGTAGAACTGCGCGAGGTCCATCGTCCCGTCCGCGAGTGCGTCTCGCTCCGCCTTCCAGTGCCACACTTGCGTCTGGAAATTCGCCTGGCCCATGCACACGTACGGCGGTTGGCCATCGCTCGTCGAGACGAACTGGATCGCAACCGCGTCGCTGAACTCCGCCGTCCCGGAGCCCACATCCTTCGTGGCGTCGGGCCATTCAATAAGGACCGAGAGCCACGTTCGGTTGAACACCGCGCGCGCCACCAGGCTTGGGACGTTCCCCCCTCCCGTCGGAATCTGAACGAGCTGGGCCGACAAGGCGACCGTCAGTGGCGTGACCCCGGACCAGACAGCGTTCACCGGGTCCAGAGGAACGGGACCGTCCGTGAATTTCGCCGGTAGCGCGACGGCTTGGGCGGCGGTAAGGGGGATCTGAAACACAGTGGCGAGCGCGGAGAGAACGACCGCGACCGCGATCACGAGCACGCCCGGCGAACGGGCCCAGCGGCCTATCGGCCGAGTCAGACCCGCGCGTCGCGAGGGACATACCTCCGATCTCGATGAGATGGAATCCCCAAGTCGACTGATGCCATCCAAACCATAGGGATTTACCCGAACATGTAAGGGACTCGGAGCGGTCTCGCCGAACACTCCTTTTTCCGCGAGGCCACTAGTCCCAAGCACGCTCCGTGATGGTCAGGGGGCCCGAGTCTGCTGCGATGCGCGCACGCGTGCCGATGGGTAGGAGCAACTTATGAGACCCATGACCGATCGCGAAGCCCTCGACGGCGGGTTTGCGAAGCTTGCGAAACCATTGGAAGAGGACCTCTTCGATGCTCGGATCCCCCTCTGCCTCCGGCTTCGGGCGATCGGAGAATTCACCGGCGATGAGGCCTGCGGACTTTGCAAGGAGACCCGCCAAGTAAAGTTGAACGAGGTCACGGTCGAGGCTAGCGGCGACGGCTTCCACGCCCTCGAAGAAAAACAGCCGGTCGTTCAGCTCCGGTGCCCATGGCGTGCCGACGAGTTCCGTGACTAGGGATAGGTTTCCACCGATGAGAGCCCCCTCGGCCGTTCCACCAAAGCCCGTGCGAACGAACCGAGTTCCCGGCGGGTTCTTCACCTCTCCCCACGGCTCGGCCCGACCCAGAAGTCTCAACGCTCGCCGTAGGCTCGCTTTGCGGTTCTTCAGGTCTTCGGGGCCGCCGCCGGTGTGCAATCCGCCGGCGGGCCCATGGAATCCGACGAGACCGCATTCCTTCTGGAACGCGAGGTGGAGGGAAGTGACGTCGCTGTATCCCATGAAGATCTTCGGATGGTCCCGGATGACGTCGTAGTCTATGTCCGGGAGTAACCACGAGGCTCCGATTCCTCCGCGGATCGCGAAGATTGCATCGACGGCATCATCTTTGAACGCTGCATGCAATTCGCGCACTCGCTCCTCGACGGTCCCGGAGAAGTAGCCGACCCTTCGAAGATTGCGCACGTTCTCGCCGAGGACGACCTTGTATCCCTGTTTCCGGTAGAATTCGAGCGCCGCCGCGATGCTTTCCGCCTCACACTGCGACGAAGGGGCGACGAGTGCAATCGTTCCACCTCTTCGGAGGCGCGGCGGGCGGAGGATTTCACGCGCCACGACCGGTCTCCTCTCACTCGCGGAGGGATGGCGTCTCAGCACTCATAGGGCTCGTCATGGGGATCCGCTGACCGTCGTGTCATCATCGACGCGAGCACCGTAACTGCGCGCGAGAGAAAAACGCTTACGTGTGCGGCCCATTCTCAACCCATATAACAGCGTGGCAACCTATTTAGAAGGATAATCGGGTCGAACGCGGGCATGGAGGTCCCTCCGGGCCGCCTCCTTCTCCAGTCGAGCGGAGGCAGGGATGCCCTCACCTCGTTTCTCGCCGAGGCATCGCACCGCCGCCTCAATGGGATTCTGCGGACTGAGCGGGTGCGAGACGGGTCACCCGCTCGAGGGGTCCTCGTGTTCAAGGAGGGAAACGGAACCCTCGCGAGTCACTCCTGGCGCGACAACGTCGACGGTCCCCGCGCGATCCCCGCCATCGTCCAGGATGCGGTCGAGGGCGACGCAGTCCTTGAACTTCGGTCCTATGATCACAAGGCCTCCG
>CAYOUM010000024.1:0-4881 GCA_964407185.1 uncultured Methanomassiliicoccales archaeon
CAGCTCTTCGACATGGATGAACATCCGCGCCGGAACACGTCCCTTGAGAAGCTCGCGTCCCTCCCGTCGGCGTTCAAGCCAGACGGCAAGATTACGGCGGGGAATTCGAGCGGGATCAATGATGGCGCGGCCGCACTCCTCATCACGACGGACGCGAAGGCCGAGGAGATGGGGTGGACGCCCCGCGGGCGCATCGTGGCGATGACCCAGGTCGGCGTTGATCCCGTCGTGATGCTCGAGGGCCCGATTCCCGCGTCACGAAAAGTCCTACAGAAGGCGGGGCTCGAGCTCGAAGATATCGACCTCTGGGAGATCAACGAGGCGTTCGCCTCGGTGCCAATTGCAACGATCAACACGCTGGGCATCGACGCCGCGAGGGTCAACGTGAATGGCGGGGCAATTTCGCTCGGCCATCCCCTCGGTGCGACAGGGGCACGCCTCGTGACGACGCTCCTGAACGAGATGGAGAAACGGAACGCTCGTTATGGCCTATCGACGCTCTGCATTGGCTTCGGCCAAGGGATTGCGACCGTCATCGAGCGGCTCACGTAAGCACCGGCTTTTAGAGAGGCCCGCCCTTCCCGCGGCCCATGTTTCGGCCCTGGCGGAGCTTCCCAACGATGGTCGTTTCGGGCCTCGTCCTGGGACTCCTCACAGGGGGATCGCCGTACTCCCCACGCGAGATCGCGACAATCGCGCTCATCGTGGCCATGACCCTCGCGCTTGCGGAAATTCGACTCAAGGGGGTGTCGCCGAAGACGGAGGTGCGTGCCTTCTCGCACGCGCTCATCTGGAACTACGTCGTGCTCGCGGGAATCATCCTTGTGATCGCGTGGCTCACCGCGGATCGAGACCTTCGGTCTGGCTGGGTCGTCATGGCGGCGGTTCCGTCCGCGATCGCCGTGATTCCGTTGACGTCGATCTTTCGCGGCAACGTGCGGAGTGCACTCATTTCATCGGCGCTGTTGTACGTCGCAGCGCTCGGTCTCGTTCCCGCGATCACGCTCGCGTTCGGGGGGTTCGCGGTGCCTCCATCGGAGATCGCACTGCAAACGTTCCTCCAGATCGGCGTGCCGCTTCTCGCGTCGAGGGCAATCGTGCGGGTGCGCGCGATCGAGCGGTGGCGTCCGGTGGGCGTGAACCTATCATTCTTCGTCCTTGTCACGATGGTCGCGGGTGCGAACCGAAACGCGTTTGCGGAGCTCGGACTCGTCCTTGGCCTCTCTGGGGCGGCGCTCGCAAGGACGTTTGGGATCGGTCTCGCGGTTCTCGCCCTTGCGAGTGTGGCTCGCCGGAATCGGGACGACCGGATCGCTTGGACACTTTTCGCGAGCTTCAAGAACCTCGGCCTATGCGCGCTGCTCGCCCTTTCCCTCTTCGGGTTTCGCGCCGCGATCCCTGCAATCGTCACTCTGTTCTTCGAGATCGTGTGGCTCGTGTCGCTGCAACGACTCTTCCGGTCAGCCGCGAGCGCCGGGTAGGCCGAGCTCCCGAGCCAGGAACGATATCATTGCCTCGTATTGCCACGTCACGTTCTGCGTCTTCTGGAAGCCATGGCCTTCATCGCCCATCACGTGGAATTCGTATCGCTTTCCGAGGGTCCTCAACCGGTCCGCAAACTTCTCCACGGGACGGAGCGGACATCGGGAGTCATTCGCCCGGTGCCAGATGAACAGCGGTGCGCGAATGTTGTCCGCGAAGTGGATCGGAGAGCGGTCGTGATACAGGTCCGGATTCTCCTCAGGGGTCCCGAAATACTTCTCGGTAAAACTTCGGAACGCCGCGTCCGACAACTCGTAATCCTCCTTCCAATCCGTGATGCCCACGGCGGCGGCGCCGGCGGCCCACAGGTCCGGCAGCTTCGTCATCGCAAGGAACGTCATGTAGCCCCCGTAGCTCGCCCCGACGATCGCGATTTTCTTCGGGTCGACGTCCCTTCGCGTCCGGAGGTATCGCACCGCCCATTCGACATCTTTCAGATCGCCGCCGCCGATATCCCGGATGTTTAAGTTCTGGAATTCGACCCCATAGCCCGTGCTACCGCGGATATTCGGCGCAAAGACAGGGAATCCCGCCACGACGAAGGATTGGATCGCGGAGTTCCACTCGTCTGCGACCTCCCACCGAGGGCCGCCGTGGATCCACACGACACACGGTCTCCGGCCCCGCTGGCGGGGCGGACGGAGGAACCATCCGTGGATCGGCCGCCCATCGAACGTGCGATACACGACATGCTCCGCTTGTCCCAGGGACAACTTCGCCCGTTGTTCGTACAGCGTCGTGAGTTTCCCGCCATCGAATCGGTAGCGGGCGACAGCGTGGGGACGGGACAAGGAGGACCACGAGAGGATGACGTCCTTTCCCGCGGCGGGAATCTTCGCGATGTGATAGCCTGGCGGAATCGGAACCTCCCATGGCTTCTCGGAACCGTCGAGAAGTTCCGTGTAGAGGCGGGTCCGCCCGTTCTTCAGCGCGAGGTAGTACACACCGTTCCCGTCCGGGGTCCAATCGAAGGAGAAGAAGTCGACCCCGAGGCCGAGGGCGCCCGCCTGGAGGTAGGAGAGCTTCGAACCGCCCGGCTCGTACATCGCGAGGTCGTACCGCCCCGGGGCGTCCGTCTTGAACACGACACGCGGCTCCTTCGGGTGCCACGACGGCCCGCTGTTTTCCGAGCCCGCCTTTGGCGTGTACAGCTCAGGCGTTCCCCTCCCCTCTCCATCGAGGAACACGAGTTCCATCGCGGTCGGCACGTCCGTCGTCTTCGCGCTGAAGCACAGCCTTTCATCTCCCGCCGAGAACTTCGGGCCGAAAGTCCAGTGGCGGCCCCGGTACACGTCTCGGACCGCCCCCGTTGACGCGTCAAGGAGCCAAATGCCGTTGAACTCCCGGTTCGCGCCGGAGAAGGCGATTGCGTCGTCTGCGTGAGACCACGAGAAATCGCCGATGCGAGTGGGCGGGAGCTCGGCGATCCGCTTCTCCATCCCGCCGCGGAGGGAGACCCGGAACAGCTGATAGTCCTCGCGGCCGCCGAAGTCTCGGGAGAACGCGACCTCTCGCGCGTTGTGTGCAATGCGGGCCAGGACGACCCGATCCTTCCCGTGGGAGAGAGGGCGGAGCGCGGGCTTCCCTGTTAGCGAAATCGCGGCGAGCTGCAGGGAGCCCGTTTCATTCGTCAAGACAAGGGCGGTCCGGCCGTCGCGGCTGACATCGGCCAGGTAAGCATTTGGAATCCCCATCACTTGGCGCACGAGGTCCAATCGTCCTTCGATCGACTCCCCTGGCGGCACCTTCCTCCCCGCGCGTGGATATGCCCCGCCGTCTCTTTACGCTACCGTTGCAGCCGCCTCATCCGGCGACCGGATGACCGGACGTATCTGGGTTCGCGAAATGTTAAGGCGACTCCATCGATATCCGGTTTCGGGGAGGTGTCCGGAATGGACGAAAAGGCCGCGATTGAATTACGGGGTCAGGTACGAGGGGAAGTGATTCTTCCTGGGGAGGAACGGTACGACGACGCCCGCAAGGTGTACAACGCGATCATTGACAAGAAACCCGCCGTCATCGTGCGGTGCACGGGCGCCGCGGATGTCATCGCGGCTGTGAAAGCGGCCCGCGCCAACGGCCTTCCGATCGCCGTCCGGGGAGGTGGCCACAGTGTCCCGGGCTTCGGCACCGCGGACAACGCCCTTGTTGTGGACCTCGGTCGGATGAAGGGCCTCCGTGTCGATCCCGCCACGAAGACCGTCCGGGCCGAGGGCGGTTGCACATGGGGGGACTTCAACCATGCCACGTACGCGTTCGGCATGGCGACGACAGGCGGGGTCGTCTCCACAACGGGGATCGCGGGGCTGACCCTCGGAGGCGGCATGGGCTATCTCGCCCGACGCGCCGGACTCTCAGTGGACAACCTTCGTTCCGCGGATGTTGTCCTTGCCGACGGATCCTTCGTAACGGCATCTGAGAAGAGGAATGTCGACCTGTTCTGGGCGTTGCGGGGTGGCGGCGGAAATTTCGGGGTCGTGACGAACTTCGAGTACCGTCTGCACGCCGTTAAGGACATCGTGGGCGGGGCCATACTATTCGAAGTCGAAGACGCTCCCGACGTGATGCGCGCATTTGATACCTACATCACGCGAGCACCCCGCGAGCTGTACGCCATCTACGCGTGGCTGATCGCGCCGCCCCTCCCCTTTATCCCCAAAGACCGACACGGTGATACGTTCTGCGGGATCGTGGTGTGCTGGAGCGGCCTACCGGACCGAGCGGACAAGGCCCTCGCGCCGCTACGGGATGCCGCTCCCGTCGTCGCGCAGTTCGTTGGGGGTATGCCCTACCCGGCGATGAACACCCTCTTCGATGGCATCTCCCCGCCCGGGCTTCAAAACTACTGGAAGGGTGTCTTCGCGAAGAGACTCTCCGATGGGGCGATCGAGGCGCACCTGAACCATGGCCCGAAGGTCCCTACTGTCAATTCAGGAGTGTTCGTATACCCCATAGACGGAGCCGTCCACGACGTCGCTCCTGGCGAGACGGCCTTCGGCCACCGGGGTTCGAAGTATTCGACCGTCATAAGCGGCGTATGGCCCGACACCGACCACAACGGGGCAAACATCCGATGGGTCCGCGATTACTACAAGGCGCTCTCCACGCACTCCGAGGAGGGTGGGTACGTGAACTTCGACGCCTCGGACGAAGTCGATCGTGTCCGGGCGAACTACGGAAGGAACTACGAGCGGCTTTGCCGAGTCAAGGCGAAGTACGATCCGCACAACGTCTTCCGGTACAATCAGAACATTGTGCCGGCTGCGTAGGCATCTCGTGTCGTCAGAGCTCGCCAATCTCCTCGCGCGAGATCACGAGCCGCTGGATCTGCGATGTGCC
>CAYOUM010000024.1:4891-12161 GCA_964407185.1 uncultured Methanomassiliicoccales archaeon
TCGAGCCGGGCCTCCATCGACACTCCCAATGCCATTGGCTCCCCGGCGCGGGAATGTCGAGCCCATTCTTTACGGTACTGCTATAACTCGCCGATCTCGTCGCGGGAGATCACGAGCCGCTGGATCTGGGAGGTCCCCTCCCAGATCTGGAACACCTTCGCGTCCCGCATCCACTTCTCGACGGGCTCGTCCTTCATGTACCCCGTGCCGCCCATGATCTGAACCGCGTCCGTCGCGACCTCCATCGCGATATCCGAAGCGTAGAGCTTCGCGATCGACGCCTCCTTGTTCATCGGCATCCCCTGGTCGAGCATCCATGCGGCCCGCCACGTGAGGAGGCGCGCGGCGTCGACCTTCGTCTTCATATCCGCCAGCAAGAACGCGATCCCCTGCTTCTTCGCGATCGGCCCGCCAAACGCCTTTCGCTTCCGGCTGTAGTCGAGCGCGTACTCGTACGCGGCGCGGGCAACACCGACGGCACCCGCCGCGACGAGCGGACGGGAGGCTTCCAAGGCCTTCATCGCGCCATAGAACGCCGACCGTTCTTCGCCGCCGAGCATGTTCTTGGCGGGGATTCGACAGTCCTCGAGAATTACCTCCGCGGTATGGCTCGCGCGGACGCCCATCTTGTCCTCGACCTTTCCCTGCCGCAGCCCCTTTGTCCCCTTGTCGACGACGAACCCTCGGATCCCGAAGTAACCGAGATCCTTGTCCGTCGTCGCGAAGACGACGTGGAGCTCCGCGATCCCGCCATTTGTGATGAACCGCTTCGTGCCGTTGAGGACCCACTCGTCGCCGTCCTTCCGCGCGGTCGTGGAGATGTTCGCGACATCGCTCCCCGCATCGGGCTCCGTCAGGCACAGCGCGCCGAGCTTCGCCTCCTTTCCGCAGAACCGGCGGAGGAACCGCTCCTTTTGGTCCTCCGTCCCCATGTGAATGATCGGAAGGTATGCGAGGCCCGCCCCGATGAGGCCCGTCGCGATCCCCGCGCAGCCCCAGTTCAGCTCCTCCATCACGATGCAGTGCGTGAAGGTCGATGAGATTCCGCCGCCGCCGTACTCGGCGGGGATGAATGCAGTGTCCAAGCCGAGGTCATGGGCCTTTTGGACGACGTGCCATGGGATGACGCCCTTCTTGTCATACTCAAGCGAGATCGGACGCATCTCCCGCGCGGCAAACTCGCGGGCCGTCTTCTGCATGAGGAGCTGCTCTTCCGTGAGCTGAAAGTCGACCATCGTTTCCAACCCCCGGACGGTCTGAGGGGTCCGAATGAGGGCCGTGGTATTTAATCGTATGATTGGTACGCGCCGATGGAGGTCGGAGAACGCGGGTCTTCGTGGCCGGGGCCACGGGAGTCCTGGGCCGCCGCCTCGTCGGGAGGCTCGTCGCGAACGGCCACACCGTCGTGGGCCTGGCCCGCACTCCGGAGAAGGAGCGACTCGTCAAATCGCTCGGCGGGATTCCCGCGCGTGCGGACCTCTTCGATGCGAGGAGTCTCGCGTCGGCGATGGCGGGAACGGAGGTCGCCATCCGGACCGCGACATCGATTCCGACGAAGACGCGTTTGAGACGGAAGGACTTCCACATGAATGACCGGATCCGGACCGAGGGCACGCGGGCCGTGATCGAAGCCGCTGCTCGCGTCGGAGCAAGG
This sequence comes from uncultured Methanomassiliicoccales archaeon, assembly GCA_964407185.1. Lineage (GTDB taxonomy): Archaea > Thermoplasmatota > Thermoplasmata > RBG-16-68-12 > RBG-16-68-12 > EA-19. Next base: position 6,546 of record CAYOUM010000024.1, read on the forward strand.
CTCTACGTTCACGAGAGCATCGTATGGGCGGTTCGTTCGCCCGATGGTTCCCCATATGGCGAGGACGCCTCGCCCAACCCACAATCCTACCTGCGTGCAACCCTCGAGGGGGAGAGAATCGCAAGACAGGAGGGCGAGCACCTCGGGATCGACGTGGCGATTCTACGGTGCGGTCTCTTCTATGCTCAGGATGCGGCCCACACCCGCCTCATGGGGGAGCGCCTCACGAAGCACACATTGCCGATCGTTGGCCAGCGGCAGCACAACGTGGTCCCTCGTTCACGCCGACGACGCCGCGGCTGCATTCGCAACGGCATCCGAGACCCCGCGAGGAGGGGTGTGGCATGTCGTGGATGACCGGCCGGTGACGATGGCAGCACTGTTTACCGAATTCGCGAGGCGACTCGGAGCCCGCCCCCCACGAAGCGTCCCGCCATGGCTTGCGACGCTCGCCGCGGGATCGCTGTCCGTGGAGATTCTCCTGACATCTTTTCCGACGTCCAGCAGTCGCTTCCAGCGGGAAACGGGTTGGCGGCCGTCGTATCCGACATTCCGGGAAGGGCTCGATCAGATCGTCGGAGCGTGGAAGTCGGAGGGCTTCCCGGGATGAGGCGATCGGTCAGAACTCGGCGGGAATCTCTCGCGCGATGGCCTCGATCCGTACAAGGACGCTCTGCATCGGGAGCAGCTTCGCGAGGGATCCGCGGAACTTGATTTTTCCCTGCAAGACAAGGCTGTTGAGGTCCTTCTTCTCCTTTCCGAGTCGCGCCCACTGCTCATACGGTCCCTCGAACTTGAAATCCGCGGGTTCGTCGGGCTTCGCGTCGCGTACGGCGACACGGCCGCTCAGAATGTCGAAAAGATGGGCCTGCCCTCGATCCATGACCGTCATCATCAGCTTCGTTGTAATCTTCGATGCTCCCCTCGCCCATTCCGCATCCTTGTTCAGCCGGCCTGCGAGTTCCTCGAAATAGGCGGTCGAGAAGAACTGGACCATGGAATCGCCATTGCGCGATGGCCGCGCCCCGATAAAACTTTGGCCTTCGCGCGACGCACCGCGGAAGGATTATAGCCGTGCGCCTTCTTCGAATGCCCCGCGTGGGTAGCCAAGCCTGGTCAACGGCGAGGGACTCAAGATCCTTTCCCACAGGGGTTCCCAGGTTCGAATCCTGGCCCACGCATTCGGATTCGCTCCTCTTTGTGGGCGAGTGAAAAATGAACTCATCCCGCGCGAGGGGTGCGTGAGCCCAGCCGGGCCCACGCATCCGATCCTGTATGTGCCCATCGGCGGTGGTGGGAGGGTGACGACTGAACGATTGGACCCGCTCACGGCGGACCGCCATGACGCCCGATTTGCGACCTGCGGCTCTTGGCCTTCGTATGGGGTTCACAGGCCGCTGGGGACGCGGCTAGCCCTGGTAGACATCGCTCCGATGTCCAAACTTCGTGAACACGAGCTTGGAACCTTCGATCGCGTAGATGCCGCGGTAGTCTCCCACCCGGAGGCGCCAGGCATTCGCAGTTCCCGACAGGAGCCGAATGTCGCACTTGGGCCGTCGACGCCTGGGATCTTTCCTCATGTGCTCGAAGGCCGCGGCGAACCGTCGTTGGACGTCGCGTGGCAGTTTTCGAAACTCCCTTTCCGCGCTGACCGTGAACTCGATTTCGAAGCCAGACAGCGCATCGCCTCAGAGGTCGAGTTCCTTTCGAATATCAGACCAGGCCCGTCGGGGCTCCCGGTTCAACCTCCTCAGGTGTTCGAGGAAGAACTCCTCGGGCGGGTGGGCGTCGAGGAGATCGTTGAGGAGCTGATCGTAGCTGACGCCCCCAACCTTATAGCCTCTCAGCCGGCGCAAAGTCTCGGTGCGGACGGGGAGGGTCGTGTATTCGCGTGTTTTGGATCCCATCGAAGTCATGATTTACATGGAAGTCATCATACTTATAGATGAGCCCGGGGCCGCCGAAAGGCAATGATCGAAAGCCGCTGCGGACTTGAACTCGCCCCCAAACCCGTTCGAATCCTGGCCCACGCATCATCAACTCACCCCTACCTGTGCGTGAATGAGTGTGGTCCGAGGGCGCGTGAATGTGCACCCATCTCAATTCTGGGCCCCCAACCGTCAACTCGCAGGTCCGGGGGGCTAACGATAACGATTTCACTAAGCAATGAATCAATAAACTATCCTTGTCACACTCCTTGTTCGTGACGCGTTCCACGTCCACGATGTCGCACAAGGGCCACACGGTGGCCACGCTCAAGGCTATCGAAAATGCCCTGCGGCGAGAGGGCGCGCCGATAACTCGGTACAAGATTCGGCAGGCTCTAGGCTACCGAATTGCTCAGCCGCTGCTCGATGAGGGCCTCGAGTACATGGCCGACCAGTAGATGGTTTACGACGAAGGCCCTGGCGGCAAGGTCCACTGGATCCGCACTTCCGACGTGACGCGCGCTCGGCTACGCCGCGTTTAGGCGGCTTGCGTGGCCAAGCCAAAGCTTCTCGGGAATCGTGGGATGTGATTCATCCCACCACCCACAACCTATTATCCCACCAAGACCATCCAGGTGCCGATGTCCCGGACTAAGCTTGACGATCGGGGAAGGATTTCTATTCCTGCGTCGCTTCGCCGGGAGCTCGGGCTGGACGACGAGGGTGAACTCGTCGTAGAGCGGGAGGGCTCCAAACTAATCCTCCGCAAGGTCGCTCCCGAGATCCCGACGGTGAACTCCCGCGGAGGCTGGAAGAAGAAGCCCGTCGTCACCGCCTCGGAGGCCCTGGGTGGACCGTAGGTTCGTCGACGTGAACGCGATCGCGGTGTTCCTGGACGTGAGCCACGTCGGCCACCCATACGTCCGGTCGGCGCTGCGCCCGGGGTTGGAGGGGGCCTTCCGGATAGTCCTCGCATCCTATCTCCTCCTCCGCGCGCGATGGGTCCTCGTTTCCCAGTGGGGAGTCCCAGGGCCCGAAGCGGATCGCGCCGTGGCGGCCCTGGCGCGGCTGCGGTTCCCCCTGTACGTCGACGGGGACGGTGGTGTCGTCGTCCGGGCGATTGAGCTCTCCCGGGAGCTCCCCCACGACGTGGACGACTGTTTCCTCGTCGCCCTCGCAGAGAAGGCGAAGGCGACCCATCTCGTGACGACCGACGCGGGTCTGCGCCGCGTCTGCGAGAAGGCGGGCATCCAGTACGAAAACCCGGTCCCTCGCAAGGTTCTCACCCAATTCGGCGCAGCCGGAAGGCGCTCTTCGTGAGCCGGCGGGACAACCCAGCCTCCTCCTCGCATCTGTCACCCGAGTGTCCCGATTGTCCGGAGATACTGGTTCGGCACCAGCAGGGAACGTGCGAATCTGAAGGATCGTAGCGGGTCTAGAGGTCGAAGGTCACCATGGGCGAGGCCTCGGGACGATCCGGCGGGGCCGAGAAGGAGACGCTGACTTCCTCTCGAAGCGGAAATCCCCACTGGCAAACAGGCGGGTAAATTCTGTCCCACGCATTCGAATTCGCCCCTTTCCGACGGTGAGTGCAATTGTCACGCACCCCAGTTGTGGGCGCGCGCGCTGGACCCCACGAGGACTTTCGTTCTTTCCGTCTCGTCGAACGCGACCCAGGACACTGTGAATGGATTTCGGGCAGCTCGGCCCCGGCTCAAAAGCTTCATATAGAGAATGACCAATACATATGTATTGATTCTATGCCGAAACAGGTACAACTCAGTGACGACGCGTATGCGACGCTGTCCGCCCTGAAGGCTCCCGGGGAGTCGTTTAGCGACGTCGTCCGCCGGTTGGCCGCGAAGAAGGATCTCATGGCGCTTCGCCAGCTCGGGCCACGAATCCCTGGATGGGACGATACGTTGATCCACCGCACGGGCGCGGAGACCGATCGCAAGCGACTGCAACGGCTCCTGGGCGAACGCGCTCGTCGGGGGCAGAAAGCGTGACCGTGGTCCTCGACAGCTCATTCCTGTCCGATATCCGTCGAGGGCATGCGGGGGCTGTCGACCTGCTGGAGCGGCTGGTCCAGGACGGGGAGGGCGCGCTTGTTCCGAGTGTTGTGGTGGCCGAGTACCTGGCGGGGTCGCGCAACCCAGAGGCGGACCTGGCCACGCTAGACCGGGCCGCCATTCTGGACGACTTCCGCGTGAGCGACGCCCGGGCGGCTGCCGCCATCGCGCGGCGGCTGTTCCTGCGGGGCACCTTTCCCGGGTGGATTGACGCATTCGTCGCCGGGTTCGCGAAGGCACGAGGCGACCTCCGGGTCGTCACGAGGAATGTCCGTCACTTCCCCGAAAGCCCGACCCTGAATTATTGAAGGGTCACGCGGCCATGGGAGCCAGATCCGCGGCAGCCCCACGTGTGCGGGTCGCCCCCCCCCGGAACGCGCGCTGCTGGTTGACGTCACATTTCCCACCTGCGAGCGGGGCGGATGCACTCACTCTCAAACCCTGTCGAATCCTGGCCCACACATCATGGGATCCTGCTAGGCGGCCGCGAGCCCGAAGGGTTAAGTAAGCACTGCCCATTCGGGCGGAGTTCCGTGGCGTGGGGAGGTTTCCGCACATGGGCGAGAAGGCCGTGGCTGAACTCAGAGGTCAAGTGAGAGGGGACGTCATTCTCCCCGGCGACGAACGCTACGACGAAGCGCGCAAGGTCTACAACGCGATGATCGACAAGCGGCCGGCCATTATCGTGCGGTGCACCGGCGTCTCGGATGTGATCGCCGCGGTAAAGGCGGCCCACGCCGACGGCCTTGAGATCGCCGTGCGAGGAGGCGGCCACAGCGTCCCGGGCTTTGGGACCGCGGACGACGCCCTGGTCGTGGACCTCGGACGGATGAAGGGAATCCGCGTGGATCCGGCCGCAAAAACCGTCTGGGCCGAAGGGGGCTGCACGTGGGGCGACTTCAACCACGCAACCCACGCGTTCGGCCTCGCCACCACGGGTGGCATCATCTCTACCACCGGGATCGCCGGGCTGACGCTTGGGGGCGGCATCGGCTACCTCACCCGGGGCACCGGGCTGTCCCTGGATAACCTGCGGTCAGCGGACGTCGTCCTCGCGGACGGGTCGTTCCTCACGGTGAGCGAGGCGGAAAACCCCGACCTTTTCTGGGCGCTACGGGGCGGCGGCGGGAACTTCGGTGTCGTTACGAACTTTGAGTACCGCCTTCACGCCATCAAGAACATCGTGGGCGGGCCCATGTTTTTCGAGGTCGAGGACGCCCGGGAGGTGATGCGCGCGTATGATTCCTACATCACGAACGCGCCCCGGGAACTGGGCGCCTTCTTTGCATGGCAGATCGCACCTCCCCTCCCCTTCATCCCGGAGAACCGCCACGGCGACACGTTGTGCGTCCTCGTGGTGTGCTGGACCGGACCGCCCGAACAGGCGAAGAGGGTCTTCGCGCCGCTACGTGATGCGGCTCCGGTGGTCGCTGAGCACGTCGGACCGATGCCATATCCAGCGCTGAACAGCGCCTTCGACGGACTGGTTCCGCCCGGGCTCCAGCACTATTGGAAGGCCGTCTTCGTCAAGGGACTCACGGGCGAGGCGATCGAGGCCCACTTGAGACACGGGCCCAAGGTCCCAGTCGTCAACTCGACGATGCACATGTACCCGA
>CAYOUM010000025.1:0-12095 GCA_964407185.1 uncultured Methanomassiliicoccales archaeon
CTGCGCGCGTGCCCGGGGACGAAGACGCGGACCGCATCCTTTCTCCCTCGACCCCAGCTGACGCCAACGACAGACCAAGAAGCGGCAGGGGTGCGGCTTGAAACGATGAGACGGCTCCGGTCGCCTCGGACGGGGACGAACCGCTTCGTGTCGCGGGAGAGTCTTTGCCCCACGCATCCCAGGAGCCCAAGGAATCACCGACCTCGACGTACAGCTGCGAGTCGCCCGTCGTCAGGTTCTCCGGAACCCCAACCTCCAAGCGGGAGAACCCCAACGCAACGGACACGTCCCTGCGGGGGGTCCACGACCACTGGCCTGGGTAGGCGCCGGAGCATTCGTACATCTGGGCGGCCCCGACGACGCCCTGCGTCCCGGCGACCTCGACGAGCCGATCCGCGCCGAGACCGGCGATCGCATAGCCCGTCGCGCTTCGATTGTCGAGATCCACAAAGACGCGGAGAATGTCATAGGGGGACCGGAGCGGGCGCTCAACAGGCCCGATGTACACGTTCACCGACCGGCCCGCGTACGGCGGTGGGAAAGTCGATGGGATCGTTGTGTTCAGCCACAGATCGACCCCGCCGATCGACCCGTAGTCGATGACCCCGTCGCCATCGGAATCCCCGCCCGTCTCGGAGTCCGGGATATCGTCATTGTTGAAGTCGAAGGGCATCGGGTCGAGTGCATCGGGGACGGTGTCCCGGTCTTGGTCGGTGCGCCCTGTCTGACCCGCCGAGGGGACGAGCGCATTCAACTCGGGAACCCACGTCCCCGCCAAGAGCCGGCCGGTGACCTGCGTGAAGAAGAACGAACTGCTCCCGGAAAATCGCGCCGCGAAGGCGGCGAGATCGAGGTCTGACCGTGGCGCGCCCGCTACGTCGTCCGTGGCGTCCCACGTGACGGCTGTCCACTCCGCGAAACCGCCGTCGATCCGCGGGTTGATCGGAGCCCGTCCTAGGTACCCGACGTGGCGCACGGACAGGGTCTGCTTGATGGCGACAGCGACATCCGGGACCGCGACGTCGCTCGGTCCGACCACGAGGGCTCCGAGTGTCTCCCCATCTCCCGACAAGTCCCTCGCGAGGACAACGAACTCGACGGTCGACCCGGAGGCGATCTGGCGCTCGGGGAACCGGAAGGATACGCGCCGTCCCAGGGGAATTCGTTCGTCCACCAAGCCTCCGCTGTCATCCACGAGGAGGAGGGTGCCGACCGCGCTGAACGGTGCGGATCCCGCAAGGGTAACCGTAATCCCAGTGAGCCCCGAGACTAAGCCGTGGGCAGCCAGCCGAAGGCGGAGCAATGGCTCGTTCGAGAACTGGAGTGTACTGTCGGGAATGGGTTCCTGGAGCACGAGAAGGCTTCCGCCGTGGGAGTTCAAGACGTAGTCTGCCTCGTCCACGAACCCGTCAAACCCGCGCGCGAATAGGGCCGCGTAGACCGGGGCTTTCTTCGGCGACAGGGCAAGCCAGTCGATCTGGGCCTCCAGGAGGCCAGCTTTCGCCACCGCGCCCACGAAGGTCCCTTTAGTCCAGCCCCGCCAATCGTGTGGGTCGCGGTTTCCGTCCCACTCGTAGAGCGTGCTTGTGCTCACCGTCCCCTGCCAGCCCGATACCTCGATCATCCGGTCCGCCCCCAGCGGCTCGACGCGATACCCCGTCGCGAGGTCCCGGTCCGTGTCGAGGAAGATGTAGAAACTGTCTACCCTCGGCGGGACGTCGCCTCCCCGGAGGGCGGCTCCCTCGACCTCGACGAGGAACGCGAGGTAGTCGACATTGTCCGCGATCCCGAAGCGGACCACGTCCACGTTCGGATTCCCTCCCGCACTCGAAGCCTGGATTGCAATCGCCGCCGGATTCCAGTCTGATGCGTCGCCGTCGATCCGGATTGGGTACATGGATGTGATGTCGGTGCCCCCGAGGAGAGGGAGGAGCAAGAGCATGACCGAGACAAGCGGGATGAGGTACAACTTCCATCGTTTGAACGCGCCCTCCCGAGAGAACCGGCCCGAGACCAGGCCATTCGTGAATCCACTCCCATTCGTCAGTCCGTTCGTCATCCCAAGGCGCATCGAGACGAGTCCGTTGACGAGCCCATTCACGAGGCCGTTCGTACGGCCTCGCAGGCCATTCGTTAGCCCGTTCACCCGCCCGTTCGTCAGCCCGTTGACGCGGCCGTTCGTCAACCCGTTCACGCGCCCATTCGTCCGTCCCCCTCTTGGCGTCATCCCCCGCCGACCGACCAGAGGGGCTCGGGTCTGGCGCCCCGCTCTGTGCTGGAGTTCGCGTTCCGAGGGCTTGAGGGCGGCCGCTTTGTGGAAACACGCGGCCGCCTCGACCGACCGCCCCAGCCTGCGCAGGAGCTCGCCCTTTTTCTCCCATGCGGCCCACGGGCTCGCGTCGATCGCGAGGAGGCGATCGCACGCCTCAATCGCATTCTCGATCGCGGTGGTCTCCGCGGGCCGCAGGGAAACAGCCCGAGGTCGGGGCTGAGGGGTGGTCGGTGGGACACCGGGTCCGACGCTCTCCGGCGTTGGGGGTGTGGGGGCGTCCTTCGGTCTCTCTCGTGGACGGGAAGCTTCAGGTTGAGCGGTCGCTGGTGCCCCTTCGGCTGACGACACAGCCCATCTTGTGGGGAGGATCGAAGGATCGACCGTCCTGCCGATTGCCTCGAGGATTTCGGTGCGGTATCGCGCGTCGAGCGCGGGATTCAGCCGCCCCGCGCGATCGAATGCATCGATCCCATCCCTCGGCCGCCCGAGTGCGATGAGGACCCGACCTTTTCGGACCCACGCCCGCTCCAGGGACGGGTCCGTCTCCAGAATTCTCTCGAGGCCCGCAAGCTCCTCCTCAGGTGTGAGTGTCTCGGCCGTGACCGGGCGGTCCTCCTCGATTGTGCGCCGCCATCGGCTCAGGAAGTCCCGCCCCACGCCTTTGGCTTCCTGCCCCGCCTCAATCTGTTGAGAGGGGAAGTGGCCACAGATTACACATGCCGGGGAGGCCTCCAGAAGGTACGCACCGCACGTCGGACACAGAGCGTCGGGCGTCTCGCGGAGCGGTCGCGCGTCGACCGCAGGCAGTTCGATGACTTCCTCCAGCGGATGCTCCGTCTCACAAATCGGACACGTGCTGGAGCCGGGATACAGGTACGCGCCGCATTCCGGGCAGATCTTCACCTCGCCGGTGCGGGAGAGAAGGAGGTCCTCGATCCGCGGCTTCTGGGGATCCTCTGCGGGAAGGGAGCGGACGATGCTAAGGAGGCGGGTCGCACCCTCTTCCGTCACGCCAAGGATCTTCCGGACCTCGTCGAGCGATGCGGTCCGTAACCCCTCGAGATCGGGAAACCGTTCCGCAATCGCCGACGCGACGTCCGCGGTGATCCCGGGAATCGATCGGAGTCGAGAGACGTACGACGCGTCCATTCCATATCGACGCGGTCAATCGGAATATAAAGGCGTTCTCGCGTGGTTCGGTACGTCTCTCTTCTGCGCGCTAACACGTCTCGGTCAATTCGCTACAGCAGGACGTACGCATATGGTTCAAGCCTGATCTCAAGGACGACCGTGGAGGACCCCTGTAGGACTCGGATCAGACACGCCTCAACCGTGCGTCGAAGGACCTGTGCTTCTTTGCCATCCATCGCGAGGCGCCGCACGATCTCGCGCGCGTAGTGCTGCGCGCGAACCCGATGTCTCTCCCGCCGCTCCTGCAGGGTGGTCGTCGGGTACACGCGAACAAACTTCCCGTCGTTCACGCGTGTCACGAGCCCGATCGATTCGAATGTTTTAAGAAAATCGGCGGTGGCCTGCCGCGTCATGCCGGTCTCGCGGGCAAGTTCGATCAGTGCCATCCCCGGCCGTCGGTGGGCTGTCGCAAGGACTCGTCGGACTGCCGCCGTGCTTAGCGATTCGAAGAGCGGGATGTCGTCAGGGTCGAGAAGTCCGCGGGGGTAGAATCCGTGTTCGGACGCGGCGACGAAGCCCGCGGCTTGCAGCCGTGCGATGTGGAACCGCACCGTGGCGGGGGACAAGCCCAGCGCCTTCGCGGCATCTAACAACGACCCGCAGGGGTGAACGCACAGGCTCTGAAACACCCGTCGACGCTGCGGATTCCCAAACACGGAATCACTCGGCAGGGGTCGTGGTTCCGTCTGATTTTTCATCGCAGCAATCAGGGCGCGGGCGACCCCGGACGTCATCCCCTATGCGCTCCCGTATTCCTGCCGAATGAGCTCGAGCAATTGATCGGGTTTCAGCTCCCGGAAGTCGTCGTCCGTGAGTCCATCGAGCACCTTCTCAATCCGACTTGCCACCGCGCTCGGGATTTTGGGGTCGCGTAGCATTTGTCTGAGAACCCCGGGGATTTTCGCGCTCGGCACCCTTCGGTAGCCCGCGGGCTCCACGATGAGGCCGAGCCCCCGGACGATGTGGTACGGATGGGAGTGTTGGCTGTGGCGGCTCGAACGGCATTTCACGATTTTGAGTTCGGGACGCGCGTTCCCCCCGTCGCCCGAATACCGCAAGTGGATCGCGCAATCCGCAAGGTACATCGGGACGACGGTTTCCGGGCTCGTGAGGTCCCCCGCCCCATGCTCTTCGAGGGTGCACAGCACCGTACCGACCCTGCGGGTCTGCTTCAGCATGAACCCAAGGAGGTCCCGTTGCTCGTAACTGTCCTTCGTCGACCACATCACGGGCGTGAGCGGATCGACGGCGACGCGGGCGTTTGAACCCTTCCAGTCCGCGACGAACGACGGCAGCTCCTTCCGGATGAACATGCTGAACTCGCGACCGCTCGCATCAATGAAGACGAGACGCTCATCATCGAGATACTCGAGGATATCCGACCAGCCCATCTCGACGGCCTCTCGGATGATTTGCTCCTTGTTTTCGTCCAAGGACACGAAGATGCCCTCCTGTCCGTCGTGGAGCCCGCGGCGGATGAACTGCGTCGCGAGCGTCGTCTTCCCCGCGCCCGATCGGCCGATCACGACCGTCGTGGAGTTTTCGTTGAACCCGCCGTCGAGTAGGGTATTCAGCCCCAGAATCCCCGTCTTGATCTTCTTCAACGACTGCCCGTTCCGCCCCTGCGTTATTAAGCGGTTTTCTCCTGGCTATCGAGATTCAGAATCAGGATCACAGAGGCTTCGATGCGCCGACTCGGGTCGCCGCGTATTCGACGATTGCTGCGAGGTCGTGGTCCCCGAGCCCGCGTCCGAGGATCCCGTCGCGCCGATACACGGGCCTGCCCTTCTCAAACAACAGGAGCGTCGGCACGACGTCAACCTTGTATTCGTCCCACAGGGGATTTTCCCAGTCGTCGATGTAGACCATCGCGCATCGCACGTCCGATTTTGCAGCGGCCTCGACGAACCTAGGCTTGAACCGGCGGCAAAACGGACACCAGGACGTCGTGAACATCACGACCGTCGCCTCCGGGGACTTCTCGACTTCCCTGCGGAAATCCGGGACGCTCGTGATCTCGAGGGGCTTTGTCATTCACATGTCGGAGTGGCCGCGTGCACTAAAACGTTGTGTCCAAGCGTTCTCCCCTAGGGAATCGACCCTTGGTGAGGTCCCCTTCCGACGAGTCAGATAGACGGTCGACCGACGTACTGAACGTCATTGACCAGGCCTCGCGTCTTCCTTACCGATCGAAACGGCTCCGGGTTTTCGCTTCGATGGCAGACCTGACCAGCCTCTGCGGGGCCTTCGTCTTGGCCGACCATCACCATCCGTTTGTCCCAGCCCCTCGAAGGCGCGAGAAACCTTTTTTCACACCTCCGCCATACCCGCCCCGCTCCCCCGTTCTTGATGGGATTCCATGGCGAACCCTGTGTGCTCCGAGGACATGCGCCGCTACTTCACGGACCTAGAGGCAGGAGCGGACGTTTGCTATCGGATTGCCGGTGAGGCCCGCCGAAAGGGCTTCGACCCCACCATGGTAGTTGAGATTCCGAAGGCGGAGGATCTTGCCGCCCGCGTCGAGCGTCTTCTCGGGGATTATGGCGTCCAAGGGGTTGCCCGCCGGATTCGCGAGCTGAGCAAGTCACACGACCGGGAGGACACAGCCATCCTCGTCGCGAAGGAAATCGCGCATCGCCCTGCGAGGACAAAGGAGGAGGCGGTCGACCGCGCAGTCCGTGTAGGTCTCGCGATTCTCACGGAGGGCATCCTCGTCGCGCCGCTTGAAGGGCTCGCGGAGGTGCAGATCAAGCGAAACGCGGACGGTACGTCGTACGTGGATCTCTCCTACGCCGGCCCAATCCGCTCCGCCGGTGGAACGGGTCAGGCCCTCAGTGTGCTCATCGCGGACATCGTGCGCCGAGACCTCGGGATCGGCCAATATCTCCCAACCCGCCCCGAGGTCGAGCGCTTCAAGGAGGAGATTCCGCTCTATCGACAAGTCCAGCATCTCCAGTACACGCCGGCGGACGAGGAGATTGAGCTGATTGTCGGCCACTGTCCCGTCGCGATCAACGGCGAAGGGACGGAGGACGTTGAGATCAGCGGACACCGCGATCTGCCGCGCATCGAGACAAACCGCCTCCGCGGTGGGGCGTGCCTGGTCGTCGCGGACGGGCTGTGTCTGAAGGCCCCGAAGGTCCAAAAGCACGTCCGCCGCCTCGGAATCGACGGCTGGGAGTTCATCGATCGATATCTGAGCGCGAAGGGCGGCACAATCGGCGACCCAGGCAGCGGTGCGGTCCTCGAGCCGAGCGAGCAGTTCATCGAGAACATCGTTGCGGGCCGTCCGGTCCTCTGTCACGCGAGTCGCGCGGGAGGGCTGCGCCTCCGGTATGGGAAGAGCCGCGCGAACGGACTCGCCGCCCTCTCCCTGCACCCCGCCACGATGGTCGTGCTCGACGAGTTCATCGCGGTGGGCACGCAAATCAAGACGGAGCGGCCGGGCAAGGCGGCCGCCGTGTCACCATGCACGTCGATCGAGGGACCGCTTGTCGTCCTCGACACGGGCGACTTCGTCGCCGTCACAAGCGAGTCGCAGGCCCGTGAGATCCGGCCCCGGATCAGGCAGATTGCCGACCTCGGGGAGATTCTTGTCCCCTATGGGGAGTTCCTCGAGAACAACCATCCCCTCGTTCCCGGCGCGTTCTCATTCGATTGGTACCGAGAGGAGCTCCGAGCGGCGGCTGGCGAGCTCCCCGAGGACTGGGAATCGCCAACGTGGGACCGCGCCGTCGAGATTTCGCGCACACATCGAATCCCGCTCCATCCACGATTCAACCTCTTCTGGCACGACCTCGACGTGCCCTCCCTGCTTCGTCTGCGTGAGTTCATCGCCAGGGAAGGCCGCGCGGACGGCGCATCGCTGGTCCTTCCCGGAGACCGCGAGATCCGGGAGCTCCTCGTCACCCTCGGCGTGACACACCGGATCCGCGAAACCGGGGTGGTCATCGAGCACTACGCACGTCCGCTGCTTGCGGGTCTCGGAGCCGAACTGACCGACACCGGGATCCACCTGAAGCCTTCCATGGAAGCGGCGAACGGTCTGGAATACGCCGCGCGACTCGCGGGAGTCCCGATCAAGCCGCGCGCACCCACGCGGATTGGTGCTCGGATGGGACGGCCGGAAAAGGCAGCGCCCAGGCTCATGCAGCCCGCACCCCATGGGCTGTTCCCTCTTGGTGCGGCGGGGGGCATGCAGAGACTCCTGGCGGACGCGGCGGAGCGAGAGGCGATTGAGGTCGAGGTCGGCCTCCGTGTCTGCCGCACGTGCGGGAAGCGGTGGTTCCTGCCGAAATGCACGTGCGGGGGGTTCACGGAGCCACGGAACCGCGCCCTCCGACAGAACATCCCAATTCGCGAGGTGGTCCAGATCGCGACGGCGCGGATCGGAGTCGATGTCCCCGAAATGAAAGGCGTCCAGGGGATGATATCCCGGTCAAAGACTCCCGAAGCCCTCGAGAAGGGATTGTTGCGGGCGAAGCACGGGCTCCACGTTTTCAAGGACGGGACCACGCGGTTCGACATGACGAACCTCGTCCTCACACATGTCCGCCCCGCGGAGATCGGGCTCGACGTCGAGCGGGCGAGGGGTCTCGGATACGAACGAGATGTCCATGGGATGTCGATCCGCGACGCCCAGCAGCTCGTCGAGCTCCGACCCCAGGATATCATCCTCCCGATCGAGGCGGGCGACTACCTCGTCCACGTCGCACATTTCATCGATGACCTGCTCGAGCGCGTGTATGGACTGGCGCCATTTTACCGCGTGGAGCGTCGGGAGGACCTCATCGGACATCTCGCCCTCACGTTGGCGCCGCACACGTCGGGCGGGGTCCTCGGGCGGATCATCGGGTTCACGAAGGCGCGCGCATGGTTCAACCACCCCTACATGATTGCGGCCCGTCGCCGAAACGCGGACGGTGACGAGGACTCCGTCCTCCTCCTCGTCGACGGTCTTCTGAACTTCAGTCGCGCGTTCCTCCCGGAGAAGCGGGGAGGCTTGATGGACGCGCCGCTCGTCCTCACCACGCGGATCGATCCAAACGAAATCGACAAGGAGGCGCACAACGTCGACGTCATGAGCCGCTATCCCCTCGAATTCTTCCGAGCGACGGAGCGATTCGCGCATCCGAGGGACGTCGAGGCGATCATGGACCTCGTGAGCCGTCGGATCGGCACTGTGCTGCAGTACGAGGGATTCGGGACGACGGTCGACACGGAAGCGATCGACGCGGGCCCGCTCGTGTCCGCATACGTCGAGGGCTCGATGCAGGAGAAGCTGGAGGCCCAGCTCCGGCTTGCGATGAAGATCCGCGCGGTCGACGCGAATGATGTCGTGTCTCGCATCATCGTGCACCACTTCCTGCCCGACCTGATTGGGAATCTGAAGGCATTTTCGCTCCAAAAATTCCGGTGCACCAAGTGCTCCGCGATTTACCGCAGGATGCCCCTCAAAGACAAGTGCACGGCCATCGTCGGAAAACGGGAGTGCGGCGGGGATCTCACCCTGACCGTCCACAAGGGCTCCGTCAAAAAGTACCTCGAGTTGACGAAGCAGATCGTCGCGGAATATCCGGTGTCAACGTATCTTCAGCAGCGGATTGCTCTGATCGACGAAGCGATCACATCGCTCTTCACGAACGAGAAGGTCCAGAGGCTCCGCCTCGACGACTTCGCCTAGGGACTTGCCGAAGTCCGCGCCTCGGCCCTCCGCAACACCGCCCCGCCGATGCCCCCGACGACGACGCCCGCGAGAATGAGGAGGATGCCACCCCACGGCGGTTCCGTCGCCGTACCAAATATGAAGTCATACAGCCATTTCATCGAGCCTGTGAGCTCGAACGGAGGGGGCTGAAGCCCTAGCGGCCTGACGATGAGGGATTCCACAAACGCCCAGAGGGAGGCAAACACGGAGTCCGCCCCAAGGGCCCACATCACCGCGACCGCGAAGCCGACGCCGAGGACGGTGACCGCCAGCTTCACGATTCCCGGAACTCGGATCACGAGCCCGCACGAAGGACACACGGAGCCGAATCCGGACGGAAGGTCCGTGGTACAGCGCGGGCAGGCCGCCATCAACGGGCCCCTACGCGGATCGCGCAGAAAACCCTTTGGACGAGGTCGATCGCCACGGCCATCGCACTTCCGGAAAAGTACGCGGTACTCTTTGACCGTCTGGGGAAAACCGTTGAGACGGCTGCGGCCCGTGCACAACCCTTTTCTCCGGACCCCCCATCGCCGGCGGGATGCGGAGGTCCACGGCCTCGTGCCTCCTCGCGATCCTCGCCCTTGCGGTCGTCCTTCGGCTTTCCCCGCTCACGCAGTTCCTTTATTTCGGAAGCGACTTCGGGGAGTACTTCCAGATTTCGCGGAGTCTCTCTGCAACGGGGCACGTGTCCCTCGACTACATGGGGTGGGGAATTACCTATCCGTACTTCCCCGGAATGTTTTTCCCCGTCGTCGGCACATCATTCGGCGGCCTCGAGCTCGGCGGGTCCCTGAGCCTGGTGGTCCCGGTCCTCGGCGCGTTCGTGACCGTCGTGGTGTTCCTCCTCACGGCGCGCTTCCTCCACGAAGACAGGGCGGCCCTCATCGCAGCTGCCTTTCTTGCGGTTGCCATGCCCCAGGCGTTCGTCACCGCGCATCCGTCCCCCGCCGCACTCGCTGAGCTGCTCGTTGCCGTCACGCTTCTCCTGTTCCTTCGATTGCGGAGGGACGCGAGGACTTGGGTTCTCCTCATTCCGCTGACCGCCGCGCTCATTGTAACCCACCACCTTTCCGCGTATTTCCTCCTCGTGATGCTCGTTCTTGGGACCGTCGCGTCCTCGCTCGTCGCAGGCGGCGTTCCTTCCCGGTCTCAGGGGATCTATCTTGCGGTTCTTGCTTCGCTCACGTTCGCGTACTGGTTCGGATACGCGAGGACGTTTCGCGTCGCGATCATCACCGACGTTGACGTGGACCCGTGGTGGCTCCCCCTCGCAGCCTTCCCCGTCCTCGTCATTCTCCTCGCCGTGGCGATCGCCCTCCGGCGCAGAGGCCCGTGGCGGTACCGACCGCGATTTCCAACGTTCCGTCACCTCACCCTTGTGTATGGGCTCGGGTTTGCGACGATCCTCGTGATCGCGGCAGCCTCCGCCCTCTTTACAATTCCCGGCACCGCGATTCGAATCACGCCCACGACGATTGTGCTCTTCCTTCCCCTTGTCGCCCTCATTTCGTTCGCGGCGGCAGGCCGGAAGCCCACGGACTTCGCGCGGGACGGGATTGCACCAAACGGCTGGCTCCTCGCCTTGGTCCTGTCCGTCGCGGTCGGCGCTTTCATCGCGCCCCGCGTCCTCATCCCCTATCGCCACGTCGAATACGTCGTCCTCGTCCTTGCCCCGTTGATCGGGGCGGGCTTCGCCGTGTGGTCGGAGCTCACCCTCCGTCCTCGAGCCCGCGGGGCCGCGGTCGCGATTGCCGCCCTTCTCGTAGCGGGAGGCGCCCTCACCGCGGTACCGTCGACAGATGAGGTGGCCGGGTACGAACCGGGGATTCGCCCGGCGGCGGTTGACACCGCATTCTGGGCCGGTCTGCACGTCAATGGCCTCGTCGCGACGGACCACCGGCTCTCCACCCTTCTGTTCGGGTTCGGGGGTGTGGGCGCGACATGGGATCGGGCTTCGTTGTCCCTCCTGGCGTCCACGTTCGGCGAGGCGCGACCGGAAATGGAGTCCGTGGCCTCCCCATCAGGAGTCAGGCGCGTTGATTTCGTCGCGATCGACCGAGACCTCATCTCGGGCGTCCAGCTCTTTCCATGGGAACCAGTGAGTCCGATGCCTCCGGCCGCACAGGCGAAGTTCTTGGACTCGCCGTACATGAAGATATTCGATTCCGGTTTTGCACAGATATATTGGGTCAACTGGGGCCTCGCGCCATAGGGCCGGTCGGGCGATTAGGTGTCGACCGCGGCCGAAGCATGGTTTATGAGCGGGCGGTGCCGTCCTGCCGGGGTGCGCGTCCTCCACGTCGTCAAGAAGTTCCCCGACCTGATTGGCGGCGACGCTACCGCGGTCAGCGCCCTCGGAAAAGCGCAGGCCAACGCGGGCCACGAGGTCTTCGTGGTCACCTCGAACGTGCCGGATGTCCGGGCATCGGCCAGCGTGTTCCGCGTGGGGCCCCCACAAAGGGCCGTCGATCTCGACCGGATAACGTGGAAGCGCGTTCGTACAACCCTCGCCGCCGGCCGGTGGTCTCGCACCGCCATTCCTCGGATTCGACCCGACGTCATCCATTCCCACTCCCCCGACCTCGGATACGCCATCGCTTCGGAGGCCCGCCGTCGGGGAATCCGTCGGGTGCACACTTGCCATGGCCTTTGGTTCCCGGTCTGGGGACCGTGGTCCCTTCGCGGGCGCGCGGAGCTCGCTCTCTTGAGGGGGGGCAGATACGACGCAATCGCGACCGTCAATCGATCCGCCGAGAAGGCCCTTCGATCAGAAGGCTTCCAACGTGTTGTTCACGTCCCGAACGGCGTCGACACAAACGAATTTGACGCGCCGCGTCGGACCCCCGACACATGCCGATTTCCTTTCGTAGGTCGTCCCCAGCCGCAGAACGGTCCTCACCTCTCCCCCGCCCCCGCCACGCC
>CAYOUM010000026.1:0-12068 GCA_964407185.1 uncultured Methanomassiliicoccales archaeon
CATTTTGTCACGGCGCCCGAGCGTGCGGAGCATCGCATCGGCGGTATCCCGTGGGTTGTCCGGGTCGAACAAGAACCCATTCCGGCCGACCTCGACGAACTCGGGGATCGCGCGGGCGTTCGCGCCTGCGATGGGTTTGCCCGTCGCCAGGGCTTCAAGGACGACGAGACCCTGTGTCTCGAACTTCGAAGCGATCACGAACGAGTCGCACGCCGCGTAGTACTTCGGGAGCTCGGCGTCGGGGACGAAGCCGGTGAAGATCACGTCACCGAGGAGACCTCGATTCCGGACGAGGTCGTAATACCGCTCCATGTACGGCCCGCTCCCCACGATGAGGAGCTGCGCATCTGGGTTTTCCTTGTTCACGTACGGGAAAGCATTGATGATCGCGGACAGGTTCTGCTCCGGGGACACGCGGCCAACGTGGAGGAACACGTCGTGGCCGTTCAAACCCCACTGGGTCCGCACGCTGTACCCGTTTATGCCCGGATGGAAGCGGTTGAGATCGATCCCAGTCGGAATCACGCCGCTGATCCGTGCCATCGGGGCAAGGCTGAGGACCTCGTTCAGGATCGCGCGCGTCGGGACCACGACGCCCTTGCAGCGGCCGAGGAACACGCGCGTATACAAGCGCAGGCCGCGCTCGAGGAGGTGGAGGTTGAGGCCAATCGGGGAATAGAACGGCATCGCCTCCTGGATGAGGGTGTGGTACGTGTGCACGAAGGGAATCTTCATCGCCCACGCGCACCAGAGTCCCTTGATTCCCATGAAGCCGATCCCATGGCTGTGGATGATGTCGAGGTCGAGTGCGCCCACCTCGTCCCCCTCGTGCCCCGGGAACATGGCGAGGCGGTATTCAGGATACATGCGGAACGTCTTCGCCTTCACATAAAACGTGTTCGGCTCGGGGCGATCGCCGCTGCGCGGGTCCGTCGGAGCGAATACGTAGACGTGATGTCCACGGGCTTCGAGCTCGCGGCGCGTCGACAGGACGGAGGTCACGACCCCGTCGACCGTTGGAAGGTACGAATCGGTGAACAGAGCGATTCGCAGCGACATCGACTATCCCCTCACAATGCGCCGAACCTTCCGCAGGACATCCGCAGGCGTCTCGCCCAGGACCCTCATCATCGCTTCCTTCCCCCGTCCCCCTCGATCCGTGATGATGTCAGGCATCCGCCGAAGTTTCCGGATTGCCTGCTCGGTGCCCCATTCCATCGTCGAGGTCCCCCGCGGCTGCCGGTCGCGCGCGAACGTCCCGACGACGAGCCCGATTTTTTTAGGCCATGGAAGATTTTTCTCCGTGTATTTTAAGTTTATGGCGGAGCGCATACGGGGGTCAAACCGCATCGCCGTCAGGATGATGCGCGCGATGTGGCGGGAGGCCCCGAACCTCGCCGGGCCTGTTGCAACGAGGCGGTGTCCGACGCGGACAATCCGGCCCTCGAGGGCACAGACGTCATCAAGCGAGGCCGCACCGGGGACCGCGTAGCCGAGGTTGATGCCGACCTCCGGAGTCCATTCGATCGGGACGACCTCGGTCGCCAGGGACGCGCCGTGCTCGACGGCCTGGGCAATCTCATATCGGTCAGCGATCGCGTGGCTGTTGACGATCCCGACGCCTCGGCCTGCGTGGTATGCCATGAGGAAGCCGAGGGCGACCCGTTGTCGTGACTCCCGGATTGCATCGCGGAGCGTGAGGCCCTTCACAAGGTACGCTGCGATCGAGGCGGCGAGTGTACATCCGCTGCCGTGGAGACGCTTCGGGTATCGAAATCCTCGGAACTCCTCGAAGGCGCCCTCGTAGTACAGGAGATCGACGAGCGTTCCGCGGAAATGGCCACCTTTCACGAGGACCGCGCGGACGCCGACATCCCCGATTCGTCGCGCCGCCGCGCGAGCGTCTGCAAGGGACCGAACGCGGCGGCCGGCGAGCCGCTCCGCCTCGTAGCGGTTCGGCGTCACGAGGTCTGCGTGGGGCAGCAGGTGTCGGGTCAGCGCATCCGCGAAGTCGCGACGCTCGAGTCGGGCGCCGACCGTGGCGATCATTACGGGGTCGACGACGAGAGGGAACTTCCTGTCCTCGAGTTCCTCCGAAGCTGTACGGACGATGTCGGCGGAGTACAACATGCCGGTCTTCGCGCCACCGATGTCAAAGTCCGACAGCACCGCACGGAGCTGCGCACGGACCTCCTCAACAGGGAGCGGAAAGATCGAACTCACGGTGCGGGTGTTCTGGGCGGTCACGCACGTGATTACCGAACACCCGTGGACCCCGACGGCAGCGAAGCTCTTGAGGTCCGCTTGGATGCCCGCGCCGCCGCCGCTGTCGCTCCCGGCAATTGTGAGGGCGCTCTTCATCCGTCGCCCGAATTGGGAGGGCCCCTTAAAGGTTGGGCGGTCGCGCGGGAACGTTTATCTGTCTTTCGCTCATCGCCCGCGGCACGTCGCCAAAGGTGCGTAGCGGCCACATCGTTTTCGACCGGTCCGTGACCTGGAGGAAACTCGTGCCCGCATTTCGCCCGTTGTTCCTGAAGTTCCCCGAGGAGAGCGAGCAAATGCCGCAGGACCCCGAGATTCTGACCGTACTCCTCGAGGAGAATCTTCGAGATCTCAAGGCGAATCGGAAGCCGGAGGGATACAACCGCGAGGGCTCGATGCGGATGATCTTCCCCATCTCAGAAAAGGTTGAGTTCTACGTGTACAGCCGGACGAAGCCGACGGACGTCGCGCGGGTTGCGGATCAACTCAGCCGTGTGCTACAAAAATATCGGCTGAGGCATGGAATTGAATGGGACCGGCTTCGAGCGTTCGCGAACGAGAGGTGACTCGGACGGCCGCGGGACCGGACGTGGTCGCGTTGCGGAGGATATCGGAAACGGACCTGAACAGGATTCGCTCTCTCCGCCTTGCGGCGCTCCTTGTGGCCCTGCCATTTGCTTGGTTTGGATCGCTCGCATCTCTGGATCTATTGGGGCGTTTCGCTCTCCTAGTGGTCTACTACGGAGGAATCGGAGCGGTCGCTCTCGCCGCCCTTGCCTTGGCGGTCGCAACCCGCCAGTTGATTCGAAGACCGTTGGGATGGTCGCTCGCGTTGGCAATTTCGGGACTGATCACGGTCGGCGCGCTACCGGCCGCAGTAGTCACCATCCGCGGTCAATGGCCCAATCCAAGCTGGTACGTACTTTACCTTACATTTCTGCCCACAAGCACGCTTGTCGGGGCCCACCTCGGAATGCTCGGGCTCTCCGTCAGGCGTGCAAGCTGGCCACTTGTGGCTCCTTCCGCTCTCGGGCTTGCAGGGGCGATCTTCTCCGTCTTCATCATGGATTCGTTGTTCTTCGACGAGTCCGGCTGGGTCATCCTCGCGTTCGTGCTCGCCATCGGTGGACTTGCGTCCGCTGGTAGCATCTACGCCTGGGGCGGGAGAGTTGTCAGGGTCAACGCCACTACGAGCTAGCCTGCGGCCGCGGAAGAGGAACCTCCTCGGCCGTGAAATACTCCGGCCCCTGCGGCGTGAGGATGCTCTTCTTCAGCCGGATGCTATCCACGCGTGCCTCGCCGAAGGAATCCCTCGCCCGCGATTCGAGGAGCTTCCGGACCGTGTCGAGTCTCTGGCCTGATTTCACTCGGGCGACTGTGATGTGCGGGGAGAACTCTCGGTTTTCCCGTGGGAAGCCAAGCGGCTCGATGCCTTCCTCGAGACGGCGGGCGATGTCGCGAAGTGGTTCCCCGCCCTCCATCCCAACCCAGAGCACGTTCATCCTTCGGAGGCTCGGAAACGCCCCCGTTCCCACGAGGCGAACGGGGAAAGGCGGAATTCCTGCGACCGCGTGATGCATCGCGGTCACGATTCTCGGGACGAGTGCCTCCTGGGTATCCCCGAGGAACTTCAGCGTGAGATGGACGATCTCCGACCGGACGAGCTTTAGGGGCGCACCGGTCTCGCTCAGCTCCCGGAGGAGGGTCTCGACTCCCGCGACGCTGGGCAGGTCGACGGCGATAAACGCGCGGAACGCGATGTTCATTCCTCCCCATGACGATGGAAGGTCCGGTCCTTCGGGTCGATCCGACCGCGCGCGTGTCCCTCCCGGATGCTCAGGGCGATGAGCTGCTCCGCGTCGTCCTCCGTCGTGCCTAGTTTCTCCGCCATCGCTTTCACACTCACATCGCCATAGCTCTCGAGAAGCGCGCCGACCTGCGCGAGCCCACGGTCCCTGCGCTCCGTCTGCCAGTAGAGCCATGCAAAGAGCGTGCCGGGAACGAACGCGACGCCCGCGCACAGGCCCGCCGCGGGAGCGAGGCCGGCAAGCGTGCCCCCCGATGCAGCCGCGAACACGCCGACCACCGCAAGGACGCCCGCCGTCACAACGCCCCCGATGCCGACGAGGAAGTATGCGTGCTTCGGTCGGACCTTCACGGTTCACCCCGTGACGATCGTCCCGTGGAATGCCTTGCCGACGATCGCGTTCTCAAGGGCTTCTAAGTCGCGGCCGTCGACGACAAGGAGCGGGATCTTCGCGCGGGCAATCACACGCGCCGCGATCGCGTCGAACACAATCGTGGGACCCGCGCGCGTGTGACCTTTGCCCATGAGGTCAATGAGCTGGGAATACGTCATCGTCTCGAATCGGCGCGCGGCCGGGTCCGTCCTGGGATCCGAGGAATACACGCCGTCGACGGACGTCGCGTTCACGAGGCGCTGGGCCGAGACGGTCCGGGCGAGGGAGGCGGCGACGCGATCCGTCGTCCACCCTGGGGCCGTCCCTGCCATGAGGACGATGTCGTACCGACGCGCGAGGCGGGTGGCCTCCGTGTACGTGCGTGCGGGTTCGGGGTTTGTCTTGCCGTGGAGGGCCATCCCAAGAAGGCGCGCGTTCATCCGGGTAATCTCGATCCCAAGTTCATCGAGGCGGCGCTCCTTCGCGCCGAGGGCTCGGCCCGTCTCGATGTAGAACCGCGCGATCTTCCCGCCACCAGTCACGGCAAACAGCTTTCGGTCTCGTGAGAGATCGGAAAGAAGTCCCGCAAGGCGTGCGATGTATGCGTGGTCTCCATCGCCGGGGACGAGAATGGACCCGCCGAGGGAAACGACGATCCGCTCCATGGCCAACGTCGTGCGAATCCGCGTCTGTCGGAAATAGATTCCCTTAGTTGAAGGGACCGCCGGACCTGAGGTGGGAAACCCTCATGAAGGGGCGACACTTTGGTCTCGCCTATCATGCCGAATGCGCAGGCGAAGATGTCCAGCATGGACAAGTATCGCTTCCGGCGGGCCCTCGAAGAGATCGAGCAGGCCCAGGGACGCGGCACGGAGCTCGTGTCTGTGTACGTCCCGCCCGATCGGCCAATCTTCGACGTCACGAACTACCTCCGGGGTGAGTACTCGCAGAGTTCGAACATCAAAAGCGCGAGCACGCGGAAGCACGTGATGGGCGCGATCGAATCGATCATCAACCGCCTCAAGCAATGGAAGATGCCTCCGTCGAATGGACTCGTTGCGTTCGTCGGCCACAAGGACATTGGCGCAGACCAGACGGAGATGGTCGCGTACGTCCTCGAGCCGCCGGAGCCCGTCCCATCGTTCCTCTACCGGTGCGACTCCCGCTTCTACACCGAGCCGCTCCACGAGATGCTCGCGGAGAAGGACCTGTATGGGCTCATTGTGATCGACCGCAACGAGGCGACCCTTGGCCTCCTTGAGGGGAAACGGATCGAGGTGATCAAGAACCTCGAGTCGCTCGTGCCGGGGAAGCACCGGATGGGCGGCCAGAGCGCGCGGCGCTTCGAGCGGCTCATCGAGCAGGCCGCGCACGAGTTCTACGTGAAGGTCGCGGGCGTCGCGACGGAGGCGTTCTTGAATCGTCGGGAGTTAAAGGGCCTCCTCATCGGCGGGCCCGGGTACACGAAGGACTACTTCGAGAGCCAGGGATACCTCCACCACGAACTCCAGAAGAGAGTCCTCGAGACCTTCGACACGGGGTACACGAACGAGAACGGCCTGCGGGAGCTTGTCGAGAAAGCGAAGGACCTCCTCCAAGGCCTCGACCTGATGCGGGAGAAGTCCCTCGTCCAGCGGCTCATGGAGGAAATCCGGAAGGAAAACGGTGGCCTCGCGAGTTATGGGGAAGGGCAGGTGCGCCACGCCCTCGATCTTGGTGCCGTCGACACGGTCCTGATCTCCGAGGGCCTCCGCAAGTTTCGATTCAAAATGCGATGCACGAACTGCGGGAATGAGGAAGACAAAACGCTCGCGGACGAGACGACGATCCCGCCATGCCCAAAATGCGGGGGGACGTATGAGGTCGTGGAAAAGCGCGACATGGTCGAGGAGCTCAGCGGGCTCGCTGAGCGGACGAATACGAAGGTCGAGCTCATCTCGAAGGATTCCGACGAGGGGCAACTCCTCCTGAAGGCCTTTGGCGGGCTTGCGGCGATCCTGCGATACCGGGTGACGTAGCCGTGGTGCGGGACCCCTGGCGTGCGGTGATGGATGAGGCGGCTCTGCTCCGGACCGGAGCAATCGCCAGCCTCCAGCTCCCGGACATCGACGTTGCCTGGGAGGAACCGCCACCAGGACTCGGGGACTTGGCCTTCGGCACGTTTCTGTACGCGAAGGAAGTCGGTCATGCGCCGGACCCACTTGCCACGCGCATTGCGGCCGCGTTCCGGACTGGCCGGTTCGTCCGGAGCGCGACCTCGGCCGGCGGGTACGTGAACATTGCCGTGAACCTCCACGCCGTCGTACAGGAAACGTTCGACGCGCTCCGGGAGACGGGCGAGGACTACGGCTCGGGCCCGAGGCGATCCGAGCGAATCCTCCTCGAGCACACGAGCGTGAACCCGACGGGGCCGATGAACCCCGGCCGCGTCCGCAACCCGATCATCGGCGACGCGCTAGCGCGCACCCTCCGCCGAGCAGGCTTCCCGGTGACGACGGAGTATCTCGTGAACGATGCAGGGAAGCAAATCGTGCTCCTGTACTGGGGAGTGACGCACCTCCGGCCCCAGGACGTTCCGCCCGCGTCGTCCGAAAAGGAGGATCTCAAGCTTCTCCCGTACTATGTGAAGGCGAACGAGCTCGCGGAAAGGGATCCAGCCATCGCCCGCGAGGTCCAAGAGCTGATCCGCTCGTTCGAGGGCGGAGACGCCGCACTTACGCTCGAAATCCGCAAGGTCGCAGAGCGTGTCCTCCGAGGCATCCTCCAAACCCTCGAGCGGATTGCGATCCGGTTTGACAGTTTCTTCTGGGAAACGGACCTGATTCTCCAGGGCAAGGTCACCCCGATCGTCGAGCGCCTCGCGAATCGGCCGGAGACGAAGGTCGAGGGCGGCGCGTACTACATCGACATGGCCCCATTCGGTGTGAAGGGACGGGACACGAAGTGGTTCCTCACGAAAACCGACGGGACAAGCCTGTACCCGACGCGGGACATCGCCTATCACCTTGACAAGTTCACGCGCTGCGATATCGCGGTTAACGTGCTCGGGGAGAACCACCGGCTCGAGTTCCAGCAGCTCCGCGTCGCCCTCCGGCTGCTCGGTGCCCGCGATGTGGAGGCCGTGTTCTACTCGTACGTCGCCCTCCCCGAAGGTGGGATGTCGACCCGCCGCGGACGACTCGTCATGATGGACGACCTCATTGATGAGGCGGTCGCCCGTGCGTACATGGAGGTCCGAACCCGCCGGCCCGAGCTCAGTGAGGAAAAGATGCGGGAAATCGCGGAGACCGTCGGCATCGCCGCCATACGGTATAACATCATCCGCGTGCAGGCCGAGAAGAAGATCACCTTCCGATGGGAGGAGGCCTTGAACTTCGAGGGCAACTCCGCGCCGTTCCTTCAGTACGCTCACGCGCGTGCATGCAGCATCCTTGACAAGGCAGGGCCCTTCGCCCCGGGCGATCCGGCGCGCCTTGCGCATCCGGAGGAACTCACGCTAGCAAAGCTCCTCGCGATGTTGCCGACACGCATTCAGGAGGCCGCGGAGGGTCGGCGCCCCCATCTCCTCGCGACGTACGCGTACGACGTCGCCTCGCAGTTCAACCTGTTCTATCGCGACTGCCCTGTGCTACAGGCGGAACCCGCACTTCGCGACGCGCGCCTCGCACTCGTGGACGGGGCGCGAATCGTCCTCCGGAACGCGATGGATTGCCTCGGGCTTCCAGCGCCACGGGAGATGTGAGGGCCGAGGTCAGAGCCGCTTCTTCTCCGGCTCCGGCTCCTCTTCTTCCTCGAGTCGCTTCTTCCCCTTCTTCTCCTTTTTCCGAAGGACGAGCTCCCCTGCGCGGTATTTACTCAAGAGCCGCGCGCCGTATCCGACCCCGACGATCGCGGCGATAATCCCGCCAATGACCGCGTAGATGACCCACCCCGCCTGACTTACGAACACGAAGCCCGTCGCGCGGTTTTGGCTATCAATCCAAGTATAGGGCTCCGCCGCTGTGTCGTGGAACCGGATTTCAAGGGACTTGTTCCCCTGGGCGGGGAAGCTAATCGAGAACACGATGCGGACCTTCTTGCCCGAGTCAATCTGCTTCGTCGCGAGGGGGTTCCAACGCTCGTCGTACCACGTCGGATCCCGACTCAGCTCTCGCACGTTCCCGCTCGGTTCCTTTTCGAAGATTCGGATGAGCACGGATGATGCGTTCGCGCGATCCTTCAGGTTCTCGATCGTGAACGAGACATTGATCCGCTGACCTTCCTCGACTTGCGACGGCACGACCTTCAGGGATCCTGCGACGATTTTCAGGTCGGGGTGCTTCCTCGTGTCGACTTGGACCTGGACGCTGACCGTCCGGTTCTGGAAGTTCCGCTTCGCGGTGTCGTTCCAGCCGAACCCCGTGTCCGTGACGTTCAGCTCGACGCTGTACGACAGGTTGAACTCGGACCACACGACCGTGACGTTCCAACCTGCAGCCCCGACGCCCGTGAAGTTCCCGCTCACGAGGGTGACGTTTGGAGCCGTCACAGGTCCGGGGAAGTGCCAGCTGTACGTGAGGTTCTTCGGCTCGTCGTAGTTGTCCGTCGACGAGGATGCGTTGAACGAGTACTCCTTGTCCTCGATGAGGGCGGTGACCTCCGCCCAGTTGTTCGACGGGTCCAACATCACGAAGTTCGGCGTTGGCTTCGTCGTGTCGTTCACGACGACCGTCATTGTCGCGTTCACGGACTTGTGGCCGACTGCGTCGATGATCTGCAAGTTCAACGTGTAGTTGCCGGGTTTGTCGAACGTGAACGATGCGACCCGAGAGTTGCTATCCGTGATTCCGTCGCCCTGGAAGTCCCAGTTGTACCCTCGCATGTTCGGGAGGTCGAGGATCCGCCCCTTCTGATCCGAGCCGTTGAAGATGACGTCGCTCGACGCACTACCGTCAAACCGGATCGCCGTATCCTCGACGATTCGGAGCGTCGTGCCGTTCGCGTTCGCCGCGCCGGTCTTGTTGTGTTTGATTACAGCGATCGGCAGGGTGTCGTCGACATACACCGTGATATCCCTGTACGTCTTGTTCCCGCCGGCTTCCGTGACGGTGAGGTTCACCTGGGACCTCCCGCCGTCTGTGTAGTTGAACACGGGTTTGATCCCGTATGTGACGTTTGTGGGGTCCGTGTTGTTCTTGAACCGCCACGTGAAGTTTGCGTCGCGGATGTCGCCGATGGGGTCGATCGATTGTTCCGCGGAGAACGTCATGTTCGTATCCGCGGCCACCGTCGCCGTGTAGTTCTCCTTCGTGTCGTTCAGGACGAAGAATTTGCCACCGGGGCCTTCGACAATCGCGATCGCTGTCCCGTTTGCGGACCTCTGGACCTCCATTTCGATCCGCGAGGTCCCGGACGCGAGCCCTGGGTCGACCGTGATCCGTGTGAACCCTATCGTCGTGATTGTGCCTGTAATCCGCTTCACGGTCATCTCGTAACCCTTCGGAAGGTCCACGACGACGACCTGGTCCATGTACACGCTCACGTTCGCATCGTTCGGCGAGGTCAGGTTCACGAAATACTTTGGACGGCCCGCAGGGATTGCTTGCGTCGCGCGGAGGTCGTATGTCGTCGATGCGTTGATCAAAATCGCGTTCGTCCCGTAGAAGATCGGCTGGACCGTGTACGTCCCGGTCGCGTTGTGAATCTGGCTGTTCGTGGTGAGGAAGTTGTCCGTCGTGACGTAGAAGGGCAGTCGCCCCTCAAACCACGTCTGGAACAGGGCCCGCTCTGGCGCCTCCAATACGCCATCCTTGTCCCCGAGCGTGTAGTCGATTTGCAGCGCCGCGCTCCGGATGCCAGGGAAGTCGAGGCTTGGGATCGAGCTATCGGGAAGGAGCGTGAGGTTTCGATCGATCCGAATCTTGTTCCAGTTCGTCTCGTCGTACGTCACCTCCGCGCGATACTCCTCGCGGGAGGACGCGGTAAGGAAGACATCCCGCGGCTGTGTCCCGGGTGCGACGAACGGGCTGGACACGTGGGCGCGGAATCCGTTCACGTCGATAGTCATGATATACGTCTCGCCGCTCTCGGCGTTGAACGTGTAGAGGCTGTCCTGGATCCGCGCGGGGATGACCTTCTTGAAAGCGGGCGTCGCGGGATTCGTGTTGTACAGATAACCGACGAGGCCGTCCCTCAGGATGACCCCGGTTCCAGAGCGAAACGCGTGACCTGTAATTACCGCACCGAAAGATAGGGTGACCGTAATCGTCGTCGTTGTGCCTGTATTGATTGATGTGATAGATGGTTGGTAGCCCAGTTTGAAGACCTGGAGCTCGAAGATCGCCGCCCATATTGTGATATCTGCACTTCCGAGCGAGTTCGTCGTGTTCATCCCGACTACTTGGTTCTTCGCGACCTCGAACAGTCGCACGGTCGCGCCCGCAATCGGGATCGCGGGCGCCTGTTCCACTGTAACTTGCAGGGTCGTGGTCCGCGTTGGCATCTTTTCGAGGCTCGCGTCCCTTCGCACATCGACGCTCCCATCGAAGCGGAAGGGGGTCGTCGATGCTGAGTAGTAGTCCGCCAGCTCAAATCGGAGGTAATAGCTCCCGGGCGGTGGAGAGAGGGAATAGTCGCCTCCCGGGCTCGTCGTCGTCGTGAAGGGTGGGCGCGCGCCGTGCGCGTCGACGAGGCTCACGAGCACGCCGCCGAGGAACACCGGGGGACTCGCTCCGAGTTCGTCGACGAGGCCCCACACGATTGGCTGCGCGCGAGCGTTCCAATAGGGCAGTGCGGCGATGCTCCCGATTGCGATCAGGAACACAGCCAGCATCGCACCTATTCTCATCACTCCAGCCCTGTTCATCGTTCCGACTCCTCGCAAGGAGGTCAGTGACTCACTAATTCCGGCCGCAATCGACCGGAACAACGCGCCAAAAGTCAGGGGGTATTTAAGGTTGCGTCCGGAGAACGTTCTAAGGACAACGGTCGAACTCGTCCGCGAGAAACGGTCCGAAAGTTCCTTCTGAAAATCGGTGTTTGTGGGCCCGCGTGACCTACGCGTTCTATGCGGCGGCCGGGATCTTCATTGCAACGTATGTGTTAATCTCAGCTCGTCAGATCGGCCGCCTGAGAATCGAGCGGCCCGCGGCTGCACTGCTCGGGGCCGCTCTCATGGTCCTGTTCGGAGTCGTGGGTCCCGTCGACGCGCTCCAAGCGATCGACCGCAACGTCCTCGTCCTCCTCCTCGGAATGATGATCCTCGTCGCGGGACTCGACGTATGCGGCTTCTTCGACTACGTGTCCTTGCGCGTCGCTCGGCGGGCAAGGACCCAGTCCGAATTTCTGTGGACCCTGATGGTCGCGGCCGCTGTCCTCTCCGCACTCGTGTTGAACGACACGATCGCCCTCCTGATGACCCCGATTGTCGTGCGGGTATGCAAAGCGATGGAGGTCAGTCCCGTCCCGTTCCTCGTCGGCGAGGGGATTGCGGTGAACGTCGGCAGCGTCGCGACGGAGGTCGGCAACCCGCAGAACGCGTTCATCGGCATTCAGAGCGGGATCTCGTTCCTCGATTACGCGGTCGCAATGACGCCTATTACGCTCGTATGTCTCTTGGCTTCGATCGCGATCGTTTGGCTCGTGTTC
>CAYOUM010000027.1:0-11297 GCA_964407185.1 uncultured Methanomassiliicoccales archaeon
CGACCTGACGCGGATCGATTCGAAGCGCCAGGCCGTCCGGATTGCCGCGACCGTGGGCGATCGGAAGCGAGAGATGATTCAGAAGCAGGCCGATGACCTCGGAATTCGCGTGCTGAACCGGAGGGAAGAGGGATGAAGCTCACGTTCATCCGCCGGATGGCGGCGGACATCCTGAAATGCGGGGAGAACCGCATCTACATCAGCAGCGATCCCGCGCACGAAGAGGCGCTCGGCGACGCAATCACGCGGGAGGCCGTGCGGGAATTGATCAACCACAACATCGTCCGGAAGCGACCGGTCCAGGGGGTGTCCCGGGGACGCGCGAGGGCACGCACCGCGCAGCGAGAGAAGGGCCGGAGGCGAGGCATCGGGACTCGGAAGGGCTCGGCGAACGCCCGGTTCCCGCGAAAACGTCGATGGATCCTGCGGATCCGTGCGATCCGGCGTCGCCTACGGGAATTGAAAGGGCAGGGTCAGATCGACATCCGAACGTATCGTACATTCCTCGCCCAGGCGAAAGGCGGAGTGTTCCACAGCCGGGCGCACCTCGAGCAGCAGCTCCGGGCGGGCGGGCACCTCCGGGAGGGAACCGCATGAAGCAGGGACCGCACTACCGTGTTCCGTTCCGGCGGCGTCGGGAAGGGCGCACGGACTACCGGACGCGGCTTCACCTGGTCCGGTCCGGGCTGCCGAGGGTCGTCGTTCGGAAAACGAACGCGTCGATCATCATCCAAGTCGTCGAATTCACGGAACGCGGTGACCGGGTCGTCGCCTCCGCCGTCGGACGCGATCTCAAGAAGCTCGGATGGACCGCCTCGACGGGGAGCGTTCCCGCCGCATACCTCGCAGGCCTTCTCGCGGGCCATCGCGCAAGAGGGAAGGGCATCGCCTCCGGTGTCCTCGACATCGGACGGCACGTGCCGACGAAGGGCGGCCGCGTGTTCGCTGTGCTGAAGGGTCTCCTCGATGCGGGCCTCTCGATCCCGCACGACCCCGCCATTTTGCCAAGCGAGGACCGGATTGCCGGGACGCACCTCTCGACGGACGTGAAGGCGATGTTCGAGGCCGCGAAAGCGAGGATGGTGGCGGGCTGATGCAGCAGGCGAGGCCGGCGTCGGATTGGGTCCCGAAGACGAAGCTCGGGAAGCTCGTCTTGAAGGGTGACGTCACGACCCTGGACGACGCGCTCGCAACGGGGTACCCGCTGCGAGAGCCGGAGATTGTCGATATCCTGCTCCCGGAGCTCGAGGACGAAGTGCTCGATGTGAACATGGTCCAGCGGATGACAGACTCGGGCCGGCGCGTGAACTTCGCGATCACGTGCGTGATCGGGAACCGGGATGGCTTTGTGGGACTCGGACGCGCGCGCGGGAAGGAAGTCGGTCCCGCGATCCGGCGGGCAATCGATAACGCGAAGATCAACATGATCCGAGTGAAGCGCGGGTGCGGCTCGTGGGAGTGCGGGTGCTACCGGTCCCACTCCTTCCCGTTCAAGGTCCTCGGAAAGAGCGGATCCGTCGAGATCTCGCTCAAACCGGCCCCGCGGGGCGTTGGCCTTGCCGTTGGGGATGTCGCAAAGTCGGTCCTCCGGCTCGGTGGCATCACGGATGCATGGGGCTTCACACGCGGCCATACGAAGACGACGGTCAACTACGCGCTTGCCGCATTCGACGCGCTTCGGAAGACCTCGCTCATCAAGGTCCGGCCCGAACAGGCGGAGCGGTTGAAGATCCGGGCGGGGGCGGAGAAGGCGTACGTCGTCTCGCCCGGCGGCGTCTCCGCCTCAGCAGCTGAAGAGTCGCCCACGGAGCTCCCGGAGGAAGTTCAGGTCGAGGGCGAGGACCTTGCGGCGAAGGGACCCGAGGAAGAGAAAGACAAGGAAGGGGAGGACGAGGGATGACGTGGGCCATCGTCCGGATCCGGGGACACGTTCGGCGAAGCGCCGCCGTTGAGGATACGTTGCGGATGCTCCGCCTGACCCGTACAAACCATTGCGTCATCGTGTCGCAGAACGACGCGACACGCGGGATGGTGCTGAAGGTGAAGGACTTCGTGACGTGGGGTGACATCTCCGCGGAAACAGTCGCAAAGCTTCTCCTGAAACGCGGCCGGAGCGACAGCAACGGCCGGATCACCGACGCGTATGTCAAGTCGAACTCGAAGTTTAAGAGCATCTGGGATTTCGCACAGGCATTGACCAAGGGTGAGGCGAACGTGAACGACATCCGAGGCCTGAGGCCGGTCCTCCGGCTCCACCCGCCCCGAGGCGGCTTCAAGGCCATCAAGCGCCCGTTCCGCGATTTCGGAGACCTCGGGTACCGGGGGGAGGCGATTAACCCGCTTCTCGATTCGATGATCGCAGAGGAGGCCTCGTAATGCCGTCGAGGACGAAGAAGCTGCGAGGCTCCCGGACCCACGGGCGCGGAAAGAAGCACGGTCGCGGAAAGGGATGCCGGGGCGGGTCTGGGAATGCCGGGCTGCACAAACACAAGTTCAAGTGGATGCTGAAGTACGACCCGGACCACTTCGGCGCACACGGGTTCGTCCGTCATGCGCAGGACACGGAGCCGGAGACAGCGATCGATCTCGAAGAGCTCCTGGCCCGCCTGCCGACGATGAAGGCCGCGGGGTCCGCCTCGAAGTCCGGGGACGCATGGGTCGTCGACCTCACGAAGGCGGGGATTGACAAGCTCTTGGGTTCGGGCCGCGCACCAATACCATTAAACATCACAGTCGCCTCTGCGACGGAGAAGGCCATCGAGAAAGTGGCCGCGGCCGGTGGCGAGGTGCACACGGCGTCTGCAACGTGAGGACCGCCCATGGCGATGGAGGAAACCCGAAAGAGCCGCCTCTACCGCCTCAAGCCCCTCACGGACCGACTTCCCGCGGTCAGCCGTCCGGAGGGCCACGTCCACTTCCGGACGAAGATGTTCTGGGTCCTCTTCATTCTCATCTTGTACTTCGTCCTCACGAACGTGTACCTCTACGGTCTCGACCGGGCCTCGACCCTTGATTTCTTCGCGAGCCTTCGGGCGATCCTCGCGGGCGCCCAGGGTTCCCTCATGCACCTGGGAATCGGCCCGATCGTCACGGGCTCGATTATCATGCAGCTCTTCGCGGGAGCGAAAATCATCAACCTCAACCTAAAGGACGACGAAGACAAATCAGTGTACCAGGGGACCCAGAAGCTCCTCGTCATCATCATGATCTTCGTCGAAGCGGTGCCTCAAGTGTTCGGGTTCCTCACCCCGAGCTTAGGGTTCGTGAACAATCTGAACAGCTGGTCGATCCCGTACATCCTCCCTTCAAGCAGTGGCTACGGGCTCGCCCAGTTCCTCCTCGTCATCCAGCTGTTCGGCGGGAGCTATGTCGTATTCCTCATGGACGAGGTCGTGTCTAAGTGGGGAATCGGGAGCGGCATCTCGCTCTTCATCGCGGCAGGGGTCGCGCAGGGGATCTTCACAGGCACATTCAACTGGGAGCTCGCGTCGAGCGGACTCCCCTCCGGCACAGTTCCGAAGACGATTTACTACTTTCAGAATCTTGACGGGGCTCAAATCGCGGGCGGCGGTCTCGAGCAGATTATGCTCTCCCCACCGAACTCGATCATCGCCCTGATCGGAACGACCGCTGTCTTTTTTATCGTGGCGTACGTGGAGTCGACGAGAATCGAATTGCCGCTCGCGCACGGGATGGCGCGCGGGGCCCGCGGACGGTACCCGATTCGACTCCTATACGCGTCGAACATCCCGGTGATCCTCATCGCGGCCGTTCTCGCGAATGTGTCGATGTTCACGCTCTTGTTCTGGCAACATCCGGAGTGGCCGATCGTGGGACGGAATTGGTTCCTCGGAGCGTATCCTGCCGCCACCGATCCACGGGTGCTCTCAGGAATCATCCAACAGACGACACCGATCGG
This sequence comes from uncultured Methanomassiliicoccales archaeon, assembly GCA_964407185.1. Taxonomy (GTDB): domain Archaea; phylum Thermoplasmatota; class Thermoplasmata; order RBG-16-68-12; family RBG-16-68-12; genus EA-19. The sequence continues at coordinate 3,920 of CAYOUM010000027.1, forward strand.
GGGCCTTGCCTACTACGTCACAAACGTCAACGGCGTCCAGGAGTGGCTTCTCCCACTCATGAGCCCCGAACGATATGGGTCCTACCTCCTTGGAAATCCGTACTGGAAGGTCGCCATCCACGTTACTGTCTATGTGCTCCTCGTCGTCCTCGGCTCGATCATGTTCGCGCGGTTCTGGATCATGACGACGAACATGGGTGCGGATGCCGTCGCGAAACAGATTCAGTCGAGCGGGATGCAGATCCCCGGCTTCCGGAGGGATCCCAGGATCCTCGAGCGAGTTCTCGATCGCTACATCCCGGTCGTTACGGTCATCTCGGGCGCGGCCGTCGGGGCGCTCGCCGCGTTTGCGGATCTGGTCGGCACGGTCGGACAAGTAAGTGGGACCGGTGTCTTGCTGGCGGTCGGAATCATGATTCAGTTCTATGAGGCGATCGGGCGCGAGCAGATGATGGAGATGCATCCGGTCCTGCGCCAGTTGTTCGCGCCCGCGTGAGGTTCTCGCTCGTCGGCCTGCTCGGGAATGTGACGCGTCCGCGGAACCAAGCAGCCGACGAGCAATGGACTGGCCGATGCGGGTTGCGTTCGCCGCATCCGGCTACAAACCGCCGACGAACCGCGCAAGGATTGCCTTCTGCGCGTGAAGTCGATTCTCGGCCTGGTCAAACACGATGGACTGCGGGCCGTCAATGACCTCGGCTGCGATTTCTAGTCCACGGTGCGCGGGTAGGCAGTGCATCACGAGGGCGTTTCGGTTCGCATGGGCCAGGAGTGCGCTGTTCACCTGATACGCGCGGAACGCTCGTTCCCGTGTCTCTCGCTCCTTTTCCATCCCCATCGAAACCCACACGTCCGTGTAGACGACGTCCGCCCCCTTCACCGCGTCCACAGGGTCCGTGACGATGCGGACGTCGCTCTCCGTCTGCCGTGCGATCCGTTCCGCCTCGCGGACCATATCCGAGTGAGGTTGGAACGCCTTCGGACAGCCAGCTGCGACGTGGGCCCCGACGATCGCCGCGCCGAGGAGAAGAGAGTTGCATACGTTGTTGCCATCTCCGAGGTACGCGATTCGCATCCCCTTGAGGCGGTTTCGCGCTTCTAGGATGGTGAAGAGGTCCGATATGATCTGACAGGGGTGTTCCATGTCGTCAAGGCCATTGATCACGGGGACGGTGGCGTTTCGAGCGAGGTCCACCATGTCGGCGTGGCGGTACGCCCGGTACATGATTCCGTGAACGTAGCGTGAGAGGACCTTCGCGGTGTCTGCAATTGTCTCGCCGCGGCCGAGCTGCGTATCCGCAGGCGTGAGGTTGACCGCGTGTCCGCCAAGCTGCGTCATCGCGACTTCGAACGAAACCCGGGTGCGCGTCGACGCCTTCTCGAAAATCATTGCAAGGCTCTTGCCGCGGAGCGGTGCGTATGTCTCCCCCGCCTTCGCGCGGTTCTTCAGCGTTCCCGTAAGCTCCAGGAGACCCATCAGGTCGCGCTCGACATCGACCATCGAAACGAGGTCCCGCTTTCCGGCCATGGCGGGGCTCTACGGACGCGGGAACGTAAAGGTTTCGTCGCAAGTCGATTTCGTGTGAGGAGCGCGGCCACGTGAGAGCGACGGTCGAGCGACAAGAGGCCGTGGAGGCCCGCATACCAACCGCTATTATCGAGGGATGTGGAAGCTGCACGCGAACCACGTAGGGGGCACCCGAAGGGCGGGTGGACATTTCGTGGAAGAGCTGAAATACACTTGACCTAGATGCGGCCATCGTGGCGAAAGGCCGCGCAGATCGAGACGCACGCCGGCGGCGCGGAATCCTCATCGGAGGACTCGGACTTGGCCTTACCTTTGCGCCCGCAATTGCCCTCTTGTTCGTCCCGCCGGGCTACACCCTCCTTGCCTTAGGCTTGATGGTGGTCGGGATCGCGCTCCTTATGGTGGGATTCTTCACAACCCCACGGAGGGCGCCACCGAAAGTCTAATCTCAATCCCTCGCATGGGAACCGCCGCGGCCGGGGTGGGGTAGCCTGGTCTTATCCTAGGGGACTGTGGATCCCTTGACCCGAGTTCAAATCTCGGTCCCGGCCCTCCCGGATCCCGGTGTGGCGCCGGAATCTGACGACACCACGTTTTAATAGACCCGTCAGGTTTGGTTCACGTCGCGCCGGCGGGGGCGACGAGGAAGCCCGCGTTGGCGATCCCGTTCCCCATTCGGGGAGGACTGCGATGATAAAGCAGGCGGAGAAGGAGTACAAGCCCAGCGAGCTCGAAGGCCGCATCCAGGAGTTCTGGCGGCGGACGAAAGCGTACGAAAAGGTCCGGCAGTTCCGTTCGCGCGGGAAAGACTTCTACTTCGTCGATGGCCCGCCGTACACGTCCGGCACGATCCACATGGGCCAGGCCCTGAACAAGACGATCAAGGACATGGTCCTCCGCTGGCTTCGAATGAATGGGTACAACGTCCGGGACCAGCCGGGATACGACATGCACGGACTCCCGATCGAGGTGGCGGTCGAGAAGACCTTGGGGATCACCAACAAGAAGGAGATCGAAGAACTCGGGATCGAACGCTTTGTGAACACGTGCCGGGACTTCGCGCTCGACCTCCTGAGGAAAATGAACGATCAGTTCGTCCGACTCGGAGTGTGGATGGACTGGGACCGCCCCTATATGACAATCACGAACGAATGGATCGAGACCGCGTGGTGGACGATTCGACGTGCCCACGACCAGAGCCTCCTGATTCGGGCGGAGAAGTCCCTCCAGTGGTGCACGCGGTGTGAGACCGCTCTCGCGGAGGCGGAGGTCGAGTACTCCGATGAGACGGACCCCTCGATCTACGTGAAGTTCCCGCTCACGCGAGGGACCGGCGAATCGATGCTCGCGTGGACGACAACGCCATGGACCCTTCCCGCGAACATGGCGATCGCCGTTCATCCCGCGTTCACGTACGCGAAGGTGCGCGTCGAGCGGAAAGGAACTGTGGAACACGTGTGGATGGTCGCGGAGAACGTCGCGTCTGTGATGAACGAAGCCAAGGTCGATCGCTACGAGACCGTGGAGCGAATGTCCGGGTCCCGAATGGAAGGATGGGAGTACAGCCAGCCGCTCGCACCAAAGGTTCCGTTCCAGCGAGACGTCCGCGGACCGTGGGTCCACAAGGTTGTTCCTTCGGAGACGGTCACGTCAGAGAACACGGGCGTCGTGCACACCGCTCCCGGCCATGGACCGGAGGACTTCGATCTCGGCCAGAGACTCGGTCTTCCGATTTTCAGTCCGATTGATGACCGTGGCGTGTTCACGGACGAGGCGGGCGAGTACGCGGGGACGCCGATTCGGGAGGCGAACGACCGCATTGTCTCGGACCTCGAGACGCTCGGCGGTCTTTTTGCGAAGGGCACGCTCGTCCACCGGTATGGCCATTGCTGGCGATGCAACACGCCCGTCGCGTACCGCGCGACCACCCAGTGGTTCCTCAGGGTGGCGGACATCAAGCCGAGAATGCTCGAGGAGATCCAGCGGGTCAAATGGTACCCGGATTGGGCGGGGGAGGCCCGGCAGTACGATTGGACGCTGAACCTGCGGGACTGGTGCCTCTCCCGCCAACGGTACTGGGGGATTCCCGTGCCGATCTGGACCTGTGAGTCGTGCGGAGAACGGAGGGTGGTTGGCTCCCTCACGGACCTCAGGGCTTCGCCGGAGTATCGGGAGGGAATGGACCTCCATCGGCCCTCGATCGACGGGATCACGTTTCGGTGCGCGAAGTGTGGCGGCACGATGAAGAGGACGAAGGACACCCTCGACGTTTGGTTCGACTCCGGGGTCGCGAGCTGGTCGCAGCTCGGCTATCCGCGTGTCACCGCGGAGTTCCAGAGATGGTGGCCTGTCGATTGGATCGTCGAAGGACCCGACCAAACGCGGGGCTGGTTCAGCAGCCAGCTCATGGCGGGCGTCGTGGCGTTCGGTCGCGCGCCCTACGAACGCGTTCTCATGCACGGATGGGTGAACGCACCGGACGGTCGACAGATGCACAAGAGCCTTGGAAACTACGTCGACCCGATCGAGACGGTCGGGAAGTTCGGCGCGGACGCGCTGCGATTCTTCCTCCTCGAGGTGAACGCCCCGTGGGAGGACCTGAACTTCATCGAGGATGGGGTCCAGAACGCGCTGCGGACCCTCAACATCCTGTGGAATGTCCACAAGTTCGCCACGACATACATGGCGATCGACGAGTTCGACCCTGAGAAACACGGACTCGATTCCGTCGTGAAACACGTGCAACCGGAGGATCGTTGGCTTCTCAGCCGGCTCGAGAACCTGAAGATCGCCGTCCGGAACGAGATGGAACAGTACGCCCTTCACCGCGTCTGCCGCCTGCTTGAGAACTTCGTCCTCGACGACTTGTCGCGATGGTACGTGAAGCTTGTGCGGAATCGGACGTGGCGGGGTGGCGCGGACGAGGGGAAGCTCGCGGCCTACGCGGTCCTCCATGCGGCCTTGGGCGCGGCCACGCGGATGATGGCGCCCATCACACCGTTCCTCGCAGAGGAAATCTACCAGAACATTGACGGACGTCGCCTCACCGTTCACATGGAGGATTGGCCGACGGTCGATGAGAAATGGATTCGCAACGACCTCGAGAGCTCGATGGAGACCATCCAGGAACTCGTCGAGGTTGTCTCGAAGGCCCGGCAGAAGGCGCAGCGGAAGCTGCGGTGGCCGATCCGACGCATTGTCGTGAAGGCGGCTCCAGAGCCCACGGCGAAGGCGCTTAAGACGTTCCGAGATGTGCTTCTCGCTCAGACGAATGCGAAGGAACTCGCGGTCCTCGGTCCGGACCAGGACTTCGACGCGGTCGAACTCGTCGTCGTTCCCAACCCGGCGGCAATCGGCCGCGTGTACAAGCAATGGTGGCCGAAGATCGCGACGATGCTGGAGACCCGTCCAGCCACGGAGGTGAAGCGCGCCTTCGAGCGCGGCGAATTCAAGATCGGAATTGAAGGTCAAGTCATCACAATCGAGCCACACATGGTCTCGTTTGAGAAACGGGTGCCCGAGGACGTCGCGGTCGTGACGTCGCCACACGGCGAGATCTACGTGGACATGCGGGTCTCACCGGAGATCGAGGCCGAAGGCTACGCCCGGGAGGTTGTCCGTCGGATCCAACAGATGCGGAAGGAAATCGACCTGGACGTCGACGACTACATCCGCGTGAGCGTGAAGGTGCGAAAGGAATTCGCGAAATTGCTCGAGCCTTGGAAGGAGTTCGTCGCGTCAGAGACGCGCGCCCGGACCCTTGCGCTTGGAGAAGAGGCTTCTAAGGAGGAACACGTCGTCGAGTGGACGGTAGAAGGGGAGACGTTCGTCATCGGGATCACACCGCTCCATATGACAAAGGCGTTGCGGGAATTCACGAAGGTCCCGCGAATTACGGAGCGGAAAGCGATCGCTCTCTATGATGCCGGCTACCGGACCGTCGCTGCGCTCCGCGCTGCCACGAAGGACGAGCTCGTGGGTGTTGAGGGACTCGACGGGGGTGATGTCCGTCGGATTCGCGAGTTCATGGAGACCGGGGGGACTGACGTGGCCATTCGTTGCCCCACGTGCGGGGCCGAGGTACCCGAGCGGGCAGCCACATGCACGAGGTGCGGGGAATCCGTCGCGCGTGAGATTCCGTGCCCGAACTGCGGGACCCGCGTGAAGGCGGGCGCTGAGCGCTGTCCATCGTGCGGTCACCGCTTCATTGAGCCCACGGCGTTCGTAGCCCATGGGGGCGATGGCGCAGCCAGCGAGAGAGGTGGACCGGCATCGTTTGGCGCAGAGAGCAACGCGGCCCTGAGCCCGTCATCGACGTATCTCGTCCTTGAGCACGAGCCGTCCCGGAGCTACGGTTTGTTCCGCGATGCGCTCACCGGCGGGCGGCCCGGGTTCTGCGTCACGCGAACGTATCCGAGCAAGATCCGAGAGCAGCACAGCCTCCCCGACGTCGAGATCCTTTGGCTCAGCAATGTCGGAAAAGAAAGCAGCCTTCGACCAAAGGACCTCGAGAAGCTCTCGCTCTCCCTCGAACAGTTCATCGCTCGTGAGCCAGGTGGTGTTGTCCTGATCGACGGACTCGAGTACCTCATCACGAATAACAACTTCTTGACGGTTCTCCGGCTCGTTCAGGCCCTCCGGGACCTCGTTGCGATCCACGACGCCACGCTCGTGTTCTCCGTCGACCCGGGGACGCTCGACGAACATCAGAAGAGCCTCCTCGAACGAGAGGTCGATACGGTCCTGGCCCTCCGCACGTAGCTCGTCCGAATGACGGCGTCAAATGCTTCTAGAAGCCGGGGCACCGTCTGGAGTCTTGCAAGGTCGCTCGGTGTGACCCAACGAGCTTCTTCGTTTTCCCAGTTGAGCTGCACGCGACGGGAAGGGGCATCGAACAGGAACGGGGAGACCGCGATGACCGATTGCCCCTGGCGGACGTGGACGATGGGCCCGGTCGCCCGAAACCGTACATTCGCAATGCCCGTCTCCTCACGAACCTCCGTACGGGCACGTTCGATCGCGCGTTCGTTTCGTTCGATGATGCCTGAAACCCCGGACCAGAGGCCCGGAAACGTGAGGGCGGTCCTCCCCCGCTTGAGGACGAGGATTCGCCCGCGGTTCCGCACAAATGCGGTCGCAACCCGAGCTTCCGACACCCGCGGGAGCTCGATGGACCCGCGATCACCATCGACCGTCACGAAATCTCCCTTGATCAGGACAGAGACGTCGATCGAATCGACGAGCGGGACCCCTGCGAGGATCGCTCCCGCCGCGACGACCCCCTCCGCATGTGCGTTGACGATTCCCACCGGCCCAATGCCGCGCTTCACGAGTCCGTATAGAACGTACGAACCGACGGTGCTGCCTTTCCCGTGTGGAAACGCGAGCACGCGGTCAGCCACCGATTCTCCGAGCACATCGGAGCCCGGATCGGAGATGACCCCGGTATCGAGGGAGACCCCGCCGAGGAATGAGAGGGGCTTGCCGCTCACGAGGGCGGATCCCGTCGCGTGCCCGGGAGAGACGGGTCGACCGAGGAGCTTCATGCATACCTCTGGAACAACTTCTCGATGTCCTCGAGGACAACCCTCTGTCCGCAAAGGGTTGGGAGGTAGACGGCCCCCTTGCCGGACGGTGTCGCGACGGTCTTCGAGACATGTTCGAGGAGTGTCACCTCGAGGCACGTGTCAACGAACACGTGCCCGCCACGGTGCTCGATCGTGGCCACCGCCTCCCGCGCGGAATCGCGCGCCTCACGGCTTGCGAAGACATACACGGGCCCGCGTGGCCGCCACTTGTCCATGAGCACGGCGATCCCTCGGAGCTCATCCGCGGAGAGTTGCGGCGTAC
>CAYOUM010000027.1:11307-12035 GCA_964407185.1 uncultured Methanomassiliicoccales archaeon
GCGGGCGAGCCCCTCGCCATGCGGGGGTAAGGCGTTCGATATGGAACATCGCGCACTCCCCCGTCGACGCGAGTGATGCGGAGAGCCACTTGAGGTCGGATTCCGTGCCCGTAATCCCGCGGAAGTATGGAATTCCGCCGCCGACCTCACGGCCGATGAGAAGTCCGAGGAGGGAGAATCCCGTCCCCCGGACCTGATGTTCGACGTCGACGATGTGGGTCGCGCGGCGGTTCTCGTCCTGGTGGAGGCCATGATCTGGCGCTGCTCCAACGACCGCGGCCGCGAGCGCCGAGGGCCCGCCTTCTCGGTTCGTCCGCGCCCCAATGACGGAATTCGCGAAACATGCCGCCGGGCTTTCTGCCCAAGCGATGTGGTCGCCAAACTCCGGAAGATTGCCGGCGAGGTATGGGGTGCACGTGAACGACGGGCGCACGCCCATCGCCAGGTACGCGTGTGCAATCCTTCTCTGCTTCTCCGCGAAGTCCTCCGGAATGCCCTGTTCCTGCCAGCGATCCAGGTCCATCCCAATTGGGTTGACCGTCGACGGAACCCGGACCTTCGCCGTTCGCGCGAAGTCCTCGAGGAACTCAAGGCCTGGATCGCCAACGCGGTCCTAGATGTCCCCTGGCTTCCCGCCCTCCAGCGGGACACCGCCGCGCGCCCGGCGCATTCCTCCACCGCCATCGAGGGCAATCCCTTGGCTTTGCCCGAGGTCGAGGCCTTGGCCC
>CAYOUM010000028.1:0-11885 GCA_964407185.1 uncultured Methanomassiliicoccales archaeon
GGGCTGTGGCGGGCCCGTTCCAAACACGAAAAGGTTGTAGAGTTCTGGCATGACGAGCCCGATCACGGCGAGGGTGAGCATGGTCACCTGGAGACCGGCCGCCGCTCGGTTGAACGTCTGTTTCGGGCGACGCACGCCCCCCGTGAACATGCTAAGGCCGAGGATGAGAAGGATGTTCCCGATGATCGATCCCGTGATTGAGGCCTGCACGACGACGACGAGCCCGTTCGACAGAGCGACAAGCGCGATGATAAGTTCCGTTGCGTTTCCGAACGTCGCGTTCAGCAAGCCCCCAAGGCCCGGGCCGGCATGTTTTCCAAGTTCCTCGGTTGCAAGCCCCATCACGAACGCAAGCGGGATGATTGCAATCGACGCACCCGCAAAGACCGCAAGCGATCCCACGTTGAGGAACCACAGGATGGCGCTGGCCGGGACGAATGCGAAGCCTAAGAGAAGCGGCCATGGGATGCGTCGTTTTGCCCCTCCTGCCACGGCGCGAGGGATAAGACCCGTCGATATCAACCCCGCGGCCCGGATTCGCCGGTTGAGGGACCGTCGCACGGAAGTTGGATCCGGATCCAAGTAACTTTGAAGTAACGCCCCCTGATAGCCGCGCCGTGATTTCCTCTGCGGACCAGCGTGTGATGGACCGCAACGCCGAGTACTTCGGGGTCTCGATTCTTGAGCTCATGGAAAACGCGGGTCGTGGTGTTGCAGACCTCGCCCGCCGCACCTTCGGAGTCATGGGAAAGAGGATCGTCGTCGCGTGCGGGACGGGCAACAACGGCGGCGATGGACTTGTCGCTGCTCGCCACCTAAAGGACGAGTCGCGCGTTACCGTGATTCTCGCGAAGGGCCGCGCCGACTTTGTCACGACGGAATCGCTGACGAACTTCGAGCGGCTCGGACCACAGGCGGACGTCGTCGAGCGCGGGGCGGGTGCGGAGCGCCTCTTTCGAGAGGCCGACCTTATCATCGACGCCCTCCTTGGCGTCGGTCTCGAGGGCGAAATCCGCGAACCGTACGCGACGCTCATCCACCAGATGAATGCGTCCGGCAAGCCCATCTTGAGCGTCGACGTGCCAAGCGGATTCGGGGCCGCGACCGTCGTGAAGCCCACCGCGACCGCTGCACTTCTTGACGTGAAGGAGGGGATGACCGATGAAAACTCAGGCACGATCCACGTCGTGGACATCGGAATGCCCCCGGACGTGATGGAACTCGTAGGTCCTGGAGACTTCCTCTACTATCCGATTCCGCGACCTGACTCTCACAAAGGGCAGAACGGACGGCTCCTCGTCGTCGGCGGCGGGCCATTCACGGGCGCGCCGACCTTCGTTGGGCTTGCCGCCTATCGGATCGGCGTCGATGTCGTCCACATCGCGACCCCGACCATCGCGTACGAGGCAATCGCCACACACTCGCCGAACCTGATCGTGCATCCGCTGGCGGGCTCCCGGTTCCTGAAGGCGGATGTGGCGAAAGTCCTCGAAATTGCCTCCGGGATGGATGCAATCGTGCTCGGCCCCGGCCTCGGTGCCTCGGATTCCACAAAGGAGGCGATCCGTCAACTTATCCAGTCTGTCAACCTCCCGATGGTCCTCGACGCCGATGCGTTGACCGCAGCGGGGGAGGACCTGAGCTGTCTCGCGGGGAAGGGGGGAATCGTCACACCCCACCATCGCGAATTCGAGATTCTTTCTGGCGCGAGGCATCCGAGGGAATTGGCCGCACTTCTCGAGGCCGCGAAGGCGTTCGGCCATAGGACTGGTTTCACGGTCCTCCTGAAAGGCCCAACGGACGTCATCACGAATGGCGTCTCGTACCGGTTCAACAAGGTCCACAACGTTGCGATGACGGTCGGCGGAACGGGCGATTCCCTCGCGGGGATCTGCGGCGGACTTCTCGCGAAAGGTGTACAACCGTTTCTCGCGGCGCGGATGGCCGCGTTCGCAAACGGCTACGCAGGGAACCTGGCGTTTGAGGAGATGTCTTATGGCATGATGACGACGGACCTCATCGAAAAGATTCCGCGCGTCCTCAGGGACTTCGTCGTGTGACGATCATTTGAGAACGGGCAAGGCTTATCCGACTCCGCCCTCTTGAAGGGCCGATTGAACTTCCGACCGATTCCGGACCACGCGGCCCTCTTGGTGGAGGATGAGATCCTCGCGGTCGCGGACCTCCACATCGGCCTCGAGGAGGCGCTGCGCGAGGCCGGTGTCCACCTCCCGCCTCAAGCGGACCGAATGGCGGCGGAAATCGAGACACTCGCGAAGGAACAGGGAGCCGCGCGGCTCGTGATCCTCGGTGATGTAAAACACTTCGTCCCGAAGATGCCAGGCCCCGAGCGACGGGACGTGTACCGGTTCTTCCAGCGCCTCCAGGAGACATTCGACGACATCTACGTCGCCCAGGGGAACCACGACGGACTCCTGCGATATGTCGTGCCCCGAACCGTCCGTTTCCGGTCGCCCCATGGCTTCGTCCTCGACGATGTCGGATTTTGTCACGGCCACGCTTGGCCCTATAAGAAAGTGATGGCGGCCTCGGCTCTCGTTGTTGGGCACAACCATCCCGCGGTCGCATTCGTGGACGCAAGCGGTCACCGAACGATCCAGCCGTGCTGGATGCGGATCCCGTTCCGCCGTCGCCATCGACGGTATCCGAAGCTGCCTCGGGCGGCGGTCGTCGTGCCCTCGCTGAACGAATTGTGCGGGGGAATTCCGGTGAACGATCTCCGCGCGAATTTCCTCGGGCCCCTGTTCGACCCCGCGCTCCTGCGCACGGATGATGCGGAGATCCACCTCCTCGATGGCACGTACCTCGGAAAGCTTCGCGACCTCAGAATCGAAGCCGGGTTCCGACCGCGGGACGATCGGCAGTAGCCGCGCACCTTTATCCGACTCACTCCGGTTGCAGTCCGGGGCCGGTGGTCTAGCGGTCTATGATCCGATGCTTACAACATCGGGGTCGACGGTTCGACTCCGTCCCGGCCCACCCCGCGACCGAGTTCCGTTACCCGACGTCCCGGCGGACCTGCGCGACGACGGGCTGGAGGGCAATCCGCAGATCCGCCTCCGACCGATCCGGCGGAACCACGAGGACGATGAGCGCCCGCGGGCCCGCCTCAAAGATGTGAATTCGATACTCACGCGTCGTGAGGGCGACATGGCTTGGCGGGGAGGTTCGGAGCTCCGTCGCGGCCGTCATCCCCGCGCCCAGGATCGTTGCGCACATGATCGCGAACGTCTCTCGCGAGATGTTTTCGGGCATGTCGCTCGCGACAATCAGGCCGTCCCGGCTCACGACGGCGGCCGCATGGGACCCGAACGACTTCCGAAGCTCCTTCAGCATCTTCTCCAGGGACATCATCCGGCCTCCTTCGCGAAGACGCACTTCTTGGCGCCCTTGCTCGCACATTCGACCTCCGCGAACCGCACCCGTTTCTTCGTTGAGAGTTCATAGACGCGGGAGACGATTCCCCGCAGTCGGTGGCACGTTTCCGCCCCGCTTCCGGGAGAGACCTCGGCGGAGCCGCGGGCCCGCGCCTCGCCCTCGCGGAATTCAATGTCTTCGACCCAACCCCGCGCGACGAGGGCCGTTCGGGCTCCAGACAGGAGATTCTCTCCCGCCTCTATTTCCCGCGCAATCTGGTCGGCGAGCGCGATTCCTTCGCGGAAGAACAGTCCGTGGCACGCGTACGACATCACGCTTTCGTATAGCTTCCGAACAGAGTCGAGCTCTGTCTGGGAAATCCGGACGAAGCGGGGCACGTGTCTTCCGAAGCGGAGGGTTGATTATAAAAGTTTCCGAATAATTTTCCCGCAGGCGACGTCATCCGCCCCGACAGTCCGGACACACAAGCAGCTTCTTGTCGAGGACGAGGTTCGTCGAGTACATGCCGCATGCTTCGCAATGTCCCTCGATTCCGCGGAGGTCCTCGTCGAGACCCGCCCGCGCGTACTCCCGCGTGACCTCGACGAGGTGGGGCCAGATCCGGAGGATGTCGTTCTCCGTAATCACGCCGATGAGCTTGCCGTTCTCAACCACCGCGAGACGACGAATCTTGCGCTCCGACATCACTCGGGCCGCCTCAACGACCTCTGCGTGCGGGTGGATTGAGACGACAGGAGAACTCATGATATCCCGGACCCGGAGGGAGCGTGCCTGCGCGTTGGCAGCCGCGACCTTCGTCACGATGTCCCTCTCCGTCACGATTCCGGTGGGCCGACCGTCTTCCACGACGAGAAGGCTCCCAACGTCCCGCGTCCGCATCGTGGCCGCCGCTTTGTCGACCGTTTCCTCGGGGGAGACCGTGACCGGCTTCCTGGTCATGATCTCCATCACGGGGACGCGCGCTCTCATCCCATCGCCACCGTGGACAGCACCCCCTCGCGATAAATAGCTTTGCCACTTGCTGCAATCTAAGGGAGGAAAACGGCCGTCGGGGGGCGCGCGAATCGTGTCGTTCGCGGTTCCCAGCGGAGAACGTTTAAGAAAGACCGCCATCATGAGCGGCCGATGGGCTACGAAGACACGGACGGAGAACTCGCGGTCCGCATCGCCCGAGATGCGGTCGAGGCGCACGTCGAGTCGAGAGCCCTCAGCCCGTTTTCCGTGCCTCCGCATTTCAGCGAGAAGTCCGGCGTGTTCGTCACGCTGAACCAACATCCCGACGGGCTTCTCCGTGGCTGCATTGGATACCCCTCACCCTTCTTCCCCCTCATCAAGGCCCTTTTGCAGGCGGCGGAGGGAGCATGTGAAGACCCGCGGTTTCCACCGCTCCGCCACGAGGAAGTCGACCATGTCGTCGTCGAGGTCTCCTTGCTTACGAAGCCGGACCTCATCGAGCCCAAGCGACCGAAGGACTACGCGAAGCACATCGTCATCGGAGAGGACGGAATCATTGTTGCGCAGGGCCCGGCGCGCGGGCTCCTCCTTCCCCAGGTTCCAATCGAGTGGGGATGGGGCGCCGAGGAATTCCTTTCCGAAGGATGCGTGAAGGCGGGGCTCCTGGCGGATGCCTGGCTCGACGAGTCGACCCGGATCTACAAGTTCCAGTCGGATGTCTTTGCGGAGATTGAGCCCCGCGGTCGCGTGATTCGGCGGAACCTGAAGGCGGAGCATGCTCGTCATTGAGGGGCGTGCATATCTCGACGGCCGTCTGGAGTCTGTCGCCCTTGGCATAGAGGATGGCGTAATCGTCGCGATCAAGAAAGCGCTCCGCGGGGATGAGACGTACCGCTTCGGGAATGCGCTCCTACTTCCGGGCGGGATCGATGTACACGTCCACTTTCGCGAGCCCGGAAATACGCACAAGGACGATTTCTCATCGGGAACGGAAAGTGCTGCCGCGGGCGGGGTGACGTGTGTTGTCGATATGCCAACTACAAGACCGCCGGTCGTCAACGGCGCGGCGCTCCAGGAATAGCTTCGGCTCGTATCGCGACGTGCGAACGTGGCCTTCGGCCTCTATGGCGCTCCTGCCTCTTCGATCGATGTCAAGTCGCTCTCCGGCGCAACCGCGTTCAAGGCGTACCTCGCAGAAACGACAGATGCCCCGCAGATCCGAAGCGATGATGCCCTCTCGGACGTACTCTCGGCGGTCGGGGCCTCGGACCGATTTCTCAGCGTGCATTGCGAGGAGATGCGTTCGTTCAAAACCAAGACCGCGAAGACACTCGAGGATTATCACCTCGCGCGGCCACCGGAGGCGGAGCGAGCGGCAATTAAGCGGGTTGCGCGGCTCCGCGGCAGTGCAAGGGTACACATCGCGCACGTGACGACCGCCGATGCGGTCCGGGAGCGGCCCACGGGGGCGACATGCGAGGTCACGCCGCATCATCTCCTCCTCAGCACGGCGACTCCCCTACGGACCCAGGGAAAGGTGAACCCGCCCCTCCGCCCCGACAAGGATCGCGAGAACCTATGGAAGGAAGTGCTCGCGGGATCGATTGACATGTTCGCGAGCGATCACGCCCCCCACACACTCGAAGAGAAGTCGGTTCCCTTTCAGGAGGCGCCCGCCGGAGTCCCCGGGGTTGCGACGACGTTTCCCGTGCTCTTCCGATACGTCCGAAGGGATGTCCTCCCGCTCTCTCGCCTCGTCGCGATGTTCTCCGAGAATCCCGCCAAGCTGCTTCGGGCGAACAAGGGGGCGCTGGCGATTGGACGCGACGGAGATGTCGTCGTCGTGGACCCTCGTCGGATTGAGAAGGTGACGGCGAGGCGGTGCAGGTATAAGTGTGGGTGGACGCCGTTCGAGGGTGCCGAGGCAACGTTTCCGCTCGCCGCGTTCGTCCGTGGGGAACTTGTGTCTCAGGAGGGCGAGCTCGTCACGGAGGGCGTCGGTCGCTTGATAACGCCGTCCGAAGCTTAATCTCCCCGCGGCGATTCGACGCGCGTGGCTTCCTTCCTCGCCGGCCTCATAGTGTGGATCACGGATTTCATTGGTGCGATCGGGTATGCGGGAATCTTCTTGCTTATGATTGTCGAGGGGGTTATTACTCCAATTCCAAGCGAGTTCATCATGCCGTTCGCGGGGTATCGCTCCGCACAGGGGATGATGAACATCGGCGTCGCGATTCTCGTCGGCACGGCGGGTGCAGCGATCGGCAACGTTGTGGCGTACGGGATAGGGCTAAAGGTCGGACGACCCGCCATCGACCGATACGGCCGGTTCATTGGCCTCGGACATGATGACGTCGAATGGGCGGAGCGATGGTTCGCCCGCTTCGGCGATGTCGGCGTGCTGGTCGGCCATGCGATCCCGGGGGTCCGGTCGATCATCTCGTTTCCCGCGGGGATCGGACACATGCGGCTTCGCAATTTCGTCGTTTACTCCACCGTTGGGGCATTGATTTGGAACACTGTACTTGTCCTCGCGGGGTTCTTCCTTCTCGATCGATGGGTCGTCTTCGCGGAGACGACGGAGAATGTGGGCCTGTACGTCGTCGGCGCCGTCGTCGCAGGCATCGTTGGGTACGTCTATTCGCGAAAATTACGGACGCGACGCCGATCCGCGTCAAGCTAACGCGTAGTAGTACTCGCCCGAGACTTTCTGCTCCCGATCCAACCGTGAATCGAGCTTATTGATCCGGGGCCGATTCGTGTCCGCGTCCCTGCGGAACGTCACCTGCACGAGCTTCAGGAAGCGGTTCATCCCCTCTCGCATCGGGAAGGGACCCTCACCATGGCCCTGGCTCCCTGGGTCGCCACTGAAGACCATAAGCGAGTCCGCCACCATGTCGAGGAAGTACACGTCGTGATCCACGATGAGGCCCGTCCTTCCCTGGTTCTCCATGACACGACGGATTGTCCTCGCGGTCTCCATGCGCTGATTCGAGTCGAGGTACGCGGACGGCTCATCGATGAGGTAAATGTCCGCCTCCCGCGCGAGGGCGAGCCCCACGGCGACGCGCTGGAGTTCCCCGCCGCTAAGCTCGTTCACTCGCCGCTCCATCATGCCCCGAATCTGAAGCGGTTGCGCAACCTCCGTGTCGAACCAGCCGCTCTCCGCGCGCGGTCCGACGGTGCTTACGAGCAATTCGCGGACTGTGCCTTCGTACTGCGACTCGATGTACTGCGGCTTATACGACACGACCCATCTCCCTGAGATCGAGCCCGCGATAGGCGCCTCCTCCCCCGCAAGCATCTTCACGAACGTCGTCTTCCCGGTCGCGTTCGGTCCGACGACCCCAACGACCTCACCCTTGCGGAAGGCCCCGCCCTCGACAATGAGGGAGAAGTCATCGTAACGCTTTTCGAGGCGGTCGAACCGAACAAGGGCCTCCGCCTTCCAGTCCCGACGCGGCGGGCGGGCCTCGAACGTCACCTCGCGATCACGAAATCGAATATTCTCTTCCTTGAGGTAACCGCCGAGGTACACGTTAATCGCCGTCCGCACGGGCCGCGGCTGACCGATGACGCCGTACGCGCCTTCGGACCCGTACATCAAGTATACTGAATCCGCGAGGAAGTCCAAGACCGCGAGATCATGTTCCACGACAACGACATACTTCTCCTCGGAGAGGGTCTGGATGACTTTTGCAACTTCGAGCCGCTGGTAGATGTCGAGATACGACGACGGCTCGTCAAAGAAGTACACATCCGCGTCCTTCAGCATCGTCGCCGCGATCGCTGTTCGCTGGAGCTCCCCACCACTGAGGTGCGCGATGTCCCGGTGCAGGACGGGTCCGAGGGATAGGCGCGTGGCGAGATCATCGAGGCGACCTTGGTCGTCGACCTTTTTCAGGAGGGCTCCGACAGTCCCCTTGGCGACCCTTGGAAGTTTGTCGACGTACTGCGGCTTCAGCGCCGTGCGCACCTCCTTGTCGACGAGTTTCTCAAGATACTCGTGGAGCTCCGTGCCCTTCGACTTTTCGAGGACATCGTCCCAGTGAGGGCGGGTGCGACGGTAGTGACCGAGATTCGGACACAGCTCACCGCTGAGAATCGAGAGGACGGTCGTCTTTCCAATCCCATTCGGGCCGAGGAGGCCCGTGACATGACCCGTCTTCGGTGTCGGCAATCGGAACAGTCGAAATCCGTTCTTGGAATATTGATGGACGAGGTCCTCCTTCAGCGGCTCCGGGAGACCGATAATCCGGATCGCGTCGAAGGGACACTTGCGAACACAGATCCCGCAGGCGATGCACGTCTCCTCGCTGATCGCGGCCTTCCCCGACTCCGGGTCAAGCCAGATGACCTCGGTCCCTGTCCGCTGCGGGGGACAATACGCGATGCACTCCAAGTTGCATCGCTTTGGCTGGCATCGGTCTTTGAAGACGACCGCAATTCGCATTGAACGATGCCGATTGAGAGGCGCGTATTATAATGTGTTCGATTCAGAGAGCGACTCTGGTCGCAAGAGAACGCGCACGACGGGCAGAAAGGCTAAAGGCGGCACGTCCAATAGTGCGGACGGTGGCGCGATGATTCCCGGCATCCCGGGCGGCCGAATGAACCCACGGCAGCTCAAGATGGCGATGAAACGCATGGGCATCGAGACCGAGGAGCTATCGGACGTAGACGAAGTCGTGATCCGCACGAGCTCGAAGGAGTACGTGTTCAAATCCGCACAGGTCACGGCTATGACGGTCCAAGGCCAGAAGACGTGGCAAATTGTCGGGGAGCCGCTCGTGATGAATCGCAAGACGGAGGGCATTCCGCTCCAAAAGCCTCCGATTTCGGAGGAAGACATCGATCTCGTCGCGGAGAAAGCGGGCGTCTCGAAAGATGTCGCGCGGAAGGCCCTCGAGGAGGCGAACGGGGAGCCCGCAGAGGCGATCATCCGGTTGATGTCCCGATGACGTCCGAACGCACACGGGCGTTCCTCGGAGTCTATATGCCGCTGATTCTCGGAGCCATCGTGATTGCGATTGCGACGAATTTCCTGCTGCGAACGGGCGAGGCCCCTGCGGAGTGGCCCGCGACACTTTCCTGGGACCTCATGCGGGCCGCGTGCGCGGGAGGGCTCGTATTCGTCGGGATCCTCCTCTTCATATCCACGGCGGGTCGGTATCGGAAGGCGAAGCACGCCCGGCAAGACACCTCAGGGTTGCGCAAACTGAAGAGCTAGGCCACCAGGGTGGACGCCTCGCCCGAGCGCTGGGGAACCCGGAGGCCTCCTCGGCCCCGCACCCCCGCGAGCGTTGGTAGTCCGCGGTGAGGCTGCTCACTTCCGTGCCTGACCCGGTCCCCGCGACTGAGGAAGGGACCGCCACTCTCCAGCGGCCGTCCCAGCCACCTCCAGCCCCGCGGGACAGAACCTCAACGTCAGCCTCCGGACCAGCACCGGACGGGGTCGCCGCCCCTGGCTGTCACCGCCCCTAAGGACCGTTTGGGTCTACAAGGGGAGGCCCGACCCCCCGGTCAAGCCTAGCGCCGTTTCTTAAGCCGACGAACCTATTTAATGGTTGGCGGCCCCTCATCGCTCTGCGAGTTTCATCTGCCGGGTCTCGAGAACGAGGGGGGCCATGTCATACTTCTCCACGAGGAGGTCCGCGAGGATAGTGTCCCGCTCATCGTTCCTTCGGTCGTCCACAAAGTAGGCGGGTTCGTTCGTCGGGACCTGAATCTTGAGCTTTGCGAGCGCTCGTCGTGCGTCCTCCTTCTCCTCCCGCGGCGCCGTGGGAACGTCGGGCGCGGAGTCAAACCCGCACTCCTTCAGCTCACGGAGGAAGACGGGCCGCCGAAAGAGGCGCGAGAGGACCGCGACGGCGAGACGCGGCTGTTCCCGCGGATCCGGTTGGAGGGCGCGCACTCTCGCGCCGATGGCCTCGTAGAGACTTCGCTCCCGGTACGCTGAAGTCGTGTACACCTTCGCGGGCGGGATTTCCTTCTCCCGGAGAACCCCGCAATCCGTGAGCGCCTTCAAGTATCCCGCCAGGAACAGCCGGTGCAACTTGTACCCCGCCTGCGTGAGATCCCTTGCGAGTCCGCTGATCGACCGTTCCCGAGTCCGCACGGAAGAAACGACGAGGTCCTTGAGATTTCTCTCGGGAACAAACAATGAAACCGCTCCGCCGGGAATTGGTAACAGAATCGATAACAAATAAACGTTCCGTCGCGCGGCTCGTTCACAGACCGAGTTCAAAAACCTCTATATCGACGGTGCGAATGCGTTGGTTCGACTTCGTTCGCGATTACTCCCCCTTTCTATTTTTCCAACTCATCACCGCGGGGTTTACACGGGCCGCGTATGGAGGGGGCGGCGCGTGGAATCCACCAAATCAGGCCCGGCCGTTTCGATAACGATAACGGGCAGGGAACGTTTATGTCGGAACCGTCTGCATCGACTCGCCCGCCGTCCATGGGTTCCAGCGATAGGATTCGTACGTTTATCCGAGGATTCGACGAACGGCTTGGCGGCGGAATTCCCAAGGGCCACATCGTCCTCCTCGCCGGGGAGACGGGCACGATGAAATCGACGATCGGCTGGCACATCCTGTATTACGGATCGGAAAAGGACGGGCGAACGGGCGTCTTCATGTCGCTCGAGCAGAGCCGAGAGAGCATCGTGCACCACCTACGCGGGATGGGTCTCGACCCGAAGGATGTCGATAGCAAGATTAGCATCGTCGACCTCGGAATGATTCGGAAAAACTTGGAAGGAATGGGGGAGTCCACGTGGCTCGAGATCTTCAAGATGTACGCGTTGAACCTCAAGCAATCCCTCGACTACGATGTCCTCGTAATCGATTCCCTCCCCGTGCTCGAGGTGATGGCCCGCTTCGAGCATCCCCGTGAGGATCTCTTCCAGCTCTTCGAATGGCTTCGGGACCTGAAGGCGACGACCTTCCTCGTTACCGAGATGAAGGCAAAATCAGAGGACTTTGGCAGCCTCGGCGAGGAGTTCCTGAGCGACGCGATTATCCACACGAAGATGGAACGGGTGGACGATGCGAACATTGAGCGCCGAATCCGCTGCGTGAAAATCCGGGGGAGCGCACACAGTCCGAATTACTACACACTCAATTTCAAGAATGGCGTGCTCGAGGCAACCCCAGTGACGATCGGCTCGTAATGAGGCCTTGTCGCTGCCTCGTCCGTTTAATTCCGGGAAACCTTTTTGAGCGTCCCGTCCCGTCTAGGCAAGGAGACGGGCTTGATTCAGAAGGGTCGGCCAGGTTCCGATTTTGGCGGTCGCCGTCCGGCAAGTGGAAGAATCAAATCGAGCCGACGCGCGCAAGCGATCGTGCTTCCACTCCTTGTCCTCCTCGCAGTCCCCGCCGTCCAGGTCCTCACGGCATGGCCTTCGTCCGGTCCCCCAGTCGTCGCAATCGTGCACGCACCTCTCTCACAGGTCGACGCGCTGATGCCGGGCATTGAGGTGCTCGAAACGTACGACGCCTTCGTTCTCGTCCGCGCCCCCGCGGATC
>CAYOUM010000029.1:0-11861 GCA_964407185.1 uncultured Methanomassiliicoccales archaeon
TACGGGACGAACCCGTACGACAACGATACCGATAACGACAACCTGGAAGATGGCGCCGAGGCCCTGACGTATGGGACGGACCCGCTCGATACGGACACAGACGGCGATGGCGTGAACGACGGTGTTGAGGTCGCGTCGGGCATGGATCCGAGGTCTCGCGACACGGATGGGGACGGCGTCCTTGACGGCGACGAGCTTACGCTCGGGACGAGCCCCGTCGACGCCGACTCCGACAATGACGGTCTCAGCGATGGCGAGGAAGTCGGGCTAGGCACGAACGCGACCGACGCGGACACAGACAACGATGGCATCAATGACGGGCGCGAGGCGAGCGTCATCGGCACGGACCCGCTCGATCCAGACTCCGACAATGACGGCCTCACGGACGGTGATGAAGTCGCAGCGGGCACGGACCCGAATGCGCTCGACACGGACGGCGACGGCGTAGGCGATGGCGCCGAGGACACCGCAGGCACGGATCCGATGAAGGCGGACACCGATGGGGACGGCCTCAACGATGGGCAGGAAGCGGGACTCGGCACGACGGCGACCGACACGGATTCGGACGACGACGGGCTGACGGACGGACGCGAAGTGAACGTCGTGGGCACCGACCCACGGGACCCGGACACGGACGGCGACACGATTGCGGACGGGAACGAGGTCACCGCAGGGACGAACCCACTGGCCGCAGATACGGATGGCGGCGGTGACTCCGACGGCGTGGAAGCCCAGAAGGGCACGAACGCCCTCGACCCGAACGACGACAGCGGACCGTGGACGTACCGGCTCATCCTGTGGATCCTCCTCGGCGCGATCCTCGTGTTTGCGCTGCTATCGTTCGTCCTCCTCTTCCGGAGCTGGCGGTCTCGCCCGCCGAAGGGAGGCACGCCCGTGCAGGCGCCCCCGCCGGGGCCTGCAGAGGAAGATCTCGCTCCGCCACCCGACGAATTGTGAGGGCCTTGCCGGCCCTCTCTTCCCCTTTTGTAGGGTCGAGGTTTCCGAGCGCGAGCCGGGCCTGCTAGGCGAGCACGGGAAGGAATAAGTGCAGCCCGGACTTCGTACGAGTTAGATGGAGGACGAAGCCTTTGATGGCAGGGTCGCGGGCGCGACGGAACTCGAGAAACGGACCGACTGGGCGGGCGCGCTTCGAGATTACGATGCGCTCCTGCGAGCCCTCGAAGCCGAGCAGGTTCGCGATGGCCGCTGGCAGCGACGTTATGCAGACATCCAGTTCCGGCGTGGCAACGCATTGATGGAGCTCCGGAGGGGCGATGCAGCCCGGGCGGCGATCGATGCGGGCCTGCACGCGGCGAAGGCTTCCGAAGACCCCTTCGTGGTCGCAAAGGGCCTCATGGCGGCCGGCGTCTACGCGGGAAGTTCCGGCGACTTCACCCGCGCGGAACGGTTTCTTCTCGAGGGCTTGGACCGCTATTCCCGCGTCCAAGGGATTGAGGCGCGGCAGGGAGCGGGCTGGGCGATGCTGAACCTCGGGACCCTGTATGGGAAGACGGGGCGCCTCGACCTTGCATTTGTCACGTTGGAGAAGGCCCGCGAGCGCCTGTATGGAATCGAGAACTGGGGTGGCGTCGCGGCGTCATGGGAGGCCCAGGCGCAGCTCCGACGGGCGATCGGGGACGAAGACCGATGGCGGGAGGACCTCGCGGAGGCCGTGGTGTTCTACGACCGCGAAGGCATGACCGAGAAGTCAGACCAACTCCGCGCGATGCTGCAGGGGAAACTCGTCTAGCACCCTCCGAGGAGAGCTCAGTAGATCCTCTCACTTTCTCGTCGCTCAAACGCCTTCTGGCGGTACATTTCCGGATGGCGGTCGAACTTCATGTGGCAATCTTCGCCGCAGAAGTAGTACGGAGTGCCCTTGTGCCAGAGCATCCAGAAGGCGGTGTGGGGATTCACCTCCACGCCGCACACGGGGTCCAGCGCCATCCGCCTTCCGGCCACGCATTGCGGGCGGTGCTATGAACCCATCGCATCCTTAGAATCAACTGCAGCGTCGATGCCCCAACGTTCATAACCGACTCCCTAAATGCGCAGCGTGTGCGCGTCGGCGTGATTGGCGTCGGGTCCATGGGCCAGAACCACACCCGGGTGTATTCCGAGATCGCGCAGCTCGCGGGAGTAGCAGACCCGGATGAGGACGCGGGGAAGGCGGTTGCGAACCGGTTCCGCACGTCGTGGGTCCCTCGACACGAAGACCTCCTGAGAGAGAAGATCGACGCGGTCAGCATCTGTGTGCCCACGCATCTGCACTTCCGCGTCGCGATGGACGCAATCGAAGCCGGGAAACACCTCCTCGTCGAGAAGCCGTTGTGCGACAATATCCGAGACGCGGAGCGCCTCGTGAAGGCCTCGCGGGAGGCGGACGTCGTCCTCGCGGTCGGCCATGTCGAGCGCTATAATCCGGTCGTCGACACCGCTCGCCGCCACCTCTTCGCCGGGGACTGGGGGGACCTCATCACGGCAGGCGCACACCGCGTGAGCAATTTCCCCGACCGCGTCCGTGACGTCGGCGTCGTGATGGACCTCGCGATCCACGACCTCGACGTGCTGCGGTACCTCGTCGGGCAGCCCGTTCGGTCAGTCTACGCGGTCGGGGGCCGGCAGCGGCACGAAACGTTCGAGGACCACGCGACGATCCTCGTGAGCTTTGCAAATGGCGTCAACGGGTACGTCGAGGTGAACTGGCTCACGCCGCTCAAGGTCCGAAAGCTGAGCCTCACGTGCTCGAAGAACTACGTCGAGCTTGATTACACGGCCCAGACGATCACGATCTCGTCCTCGACGCTCGGCCAGCTCGACCCCTTCAACTTGTACCAGGTCCCATTCGACTTCGACATCCGTCACGTCTCCCTCAAGAAGGAAGAACCGCTGAAGATCGAGCTGCTCGACTTCCTCAACGCGATCAAGGAGAAGCGGGAACCGAAAGTTAGCGGCGAAGATGCAATCGAAACACTGCGTCTTGTGGATGGAGCAATCGCGTCCCAGCGCTCAGGGAACGTCGTTCACTTGACCTGAACGGACCTCAAAATTCGCCTTTTCCGATGGCCCGGTACACAAATCCTCGCTTCACGCGCGAGCCGTCGAACGCGTTCCGTCCGTCGACGATTGAACGATGGCGCATCCACCGCCGGACTTTCTTCAGATCCATCGTCCGGTACTCATCGTGGGCGGTTACGAGCGCGAGGCAGTCCGCCCCCTTGAGGCTGGCCTGCAAATCCCTTGTGACGGAAAACCCTCGTACGGACTTCGCGTGGGGGTCATGGATCGTTACATCCGCACCGCGGCGTCGAAGCTCCCGCACGAGGGGAATCGCGGGGCTGTTCCGAGCATCTGCCGTGTTTTCGCGGTAAGCCAAGCCGAGGACGGCAATTTTGGCCCCGCGGATCCGGCGGCCCGCCTCGCGGAGGGCCTCTTCGACGAGCTGCGCCATCCGGATCGGCATGTAATCGTTCACTTCCCGCGCGGCGGGAATGAGAACGGGCTTCTGGTGGATCACGCGCGCGACAAGGAGCCATGGGTCCTTCGGGATGCAGTGGCCTCCGACGCCCGCCCCGGGCACTAGAACGTCCCGGCCCGGACAGCTGTTCACAAGCTCGCGCACTCGAAACGCGTTCGCCCCGAGTTCCTCACAAATCAGGCCGAGCTCATTGGCGAAGGCGAGCTGTACGTCTCGGTACGCGTTCTCCGCGGTCTTCGAGATTTCCGCGCTGAGCCAGTCCGCAAGATGGAGCGTCCCGCTGACGAACTTCCGATAGAGAGCGCAGGCGCGGCGCAGGGATTCCTTGTCCTCTGCCCCGATGACCCGGTCCAGCTGCACGAGGTTGTGGAGTAACTTCCCCGTCGTCACCCGCTCGGGACAGTGGACGAGGGACAGGCCCTGCCCGACCTTCAGTCCGCTCCCTCTCTCGAGGATCGGGCGAACGACGTTCTCCATCGTACCGGGCATGACCGTTGACTCGATCGAAACGAGGACGCCCCGACGGAGGTAGGGGGCAAGACGCCGCAACGCGCTCTTAAGCGCGCGATAGTCGGGATCGTGCGTGGCAGGATCGATCGGGGTTTCCACGCTGACGACGACGCTGTTCGCGCCTTCGACCGCAACGTAACTGAGCGTCGCGGCGAGTCTTCCGGAGCGGACCCCGGACGCGACAAGCTCGGACAGGCCGGGTTCGTCGCCGGTTAGGGGACTCTCGCCCGCGGACAAACTGTCGACCTTCCGGGGGTCGATGTCGACCCCGATGACCTTCACGCCCTTTGATGCGAGGACCGCGGCGACCGGGATCCCCACATACCCCAGGCCGATCACGGCGACCTTCATGGGGCGGGCCATCGGGGAGTCGGAGATAAACATTTCAACTCGGGAATCGAAGCACGATACGATTCGTAAGGTATTTCGACTGCAACGCCTTCCCCGACAACGCGAAGGATCAATGCCGCGCCCAACGGGCGCGATCATCGCGATCGCTGAGGGAGGAGAAAAGAATGAACATCGCCAAACAGATTGTGCGCACGAGCCTGGCAGTAAACGACCAAGATATTGTCCACGTGTCCGCGTCTCCTCACACCTTGAACCTAGCGTTCGAGGTGGCGCAGGAGGTCGAACGGGCGGGGGCGGAGCTGTATTTCACGCTCTGGGGAGACGACCTCTTCGTCACGGAGATGCGGGAAGTCTCAGACGAGTATCTGAAGCGGGAGCCTCGGGTTGAGAAAGAGCTGGCAGAACTCGTCACCGCGGAGGTCCACCTCGCAGGAATCGCGGATCCGAAGGTGTTCGACCGCTCAAGCCCCGCACGGATGAGCCTCGGCGCGGAGCACTCGCAGGCGATTAGCGAGCGGAAGCGCGCACGCGGCGTCCGGGAGGCGTTCGTGGCTCTAAGCCAGGTCACGCCCCAGCGGGCCCGGAAGTATGGAGTGAGTTACACGAAGTGGAAGCGAATCGTGACCGCCGCGCTTGGGGCGAACTTCAACGCAATCCGAACCAAAGGTCAGCTCGCTGCGAAGAATCTGGACGGAGCGCCGAAGGTCCATCTCACGGGACCCGGGACGGATCTCAGGATGAACCTCTCGGGCAGGAGTGCGATTGTCGAGGACGGCATTGTGGACGCGAGCGACATCCAGAGGGGTTTCCCCTACACCTCGCTCCCCACGGGGTGGCTCGCGATCGCGCCGGTGGAGGATTCGGTGAACGGCCGCGTGACGTTCGACCCGTTCCCCCTGTGGGGCAAGTGGGTGAAGGGGCCGACGTGGGAGTTCCGGGACGGAAAGCTCGCGTCGTTTGCAGCCTCTCAGAACGAGAAGCTGTTCCGACAGTTCTACGATGCAGGAGTCGGGGACAAGGATCGGCTCGGTTGGCTGTCGATCGGGCTCAACCCCAGAACGACGTACCTCGGTGCGTTCGTCGACAGCTTCGTGCCGGGGGCAATCTCGCTGAGTCTGGGAGAAAACGTGTCTCTCGGTGGGACGAACAAGGGCCCGTTCTCGATGAGCGCGACAATCCGGGGAGCGACCCTCAAGACGGACGGCTTTGAACTCGTAAAGAACGGCAAGGTGAAGGTCTAGGTCACATCTGCGTCCCGAACGGCGAGGCCCTCCGCCTACCCCCTTCCCCCAGTTCATCGGATGATTCTGTGAGGACGACCTTTAAGGCGACCACAATCCAGTCGGCGCGTGTGAAGGTTGCGAGCGTCGTCGGGGCACGTCCACAGTTCATCAAGGCGGCGGCAGTAAGCCACCTTCTCCGACGCCGCCACACCGAGATTCTCATCCATACCGGCCAGCACTACGATGAGTCGATGAGCAGCGTCTTCTTCAAGGGGCTCAAGATCCCAGAGCCCGACTACAACCTCGATGTCGGATCCGGGACGCACGGTCGCCAGACGGGGGAGATGCTCTCCCGAATCGAGGGAGCGCTCATCGATGTTCGCCCCGATATTGTCCTCGTCTACGGGGACACCAACTCGACCTTGGCGGGAGCGCTCTCCGCGGCCAAGCTGAACCTTCCCGTCGGCCACGTTGAGGCTGGGTTGCGAAGCTTCAATCGGGAGATGCCCGAGGAACTGAACCGAGTCGTCACGGACCATCTGTCCACGTCCCTTTTTTGTCCGACGCAGACGTCCGTGGAGAACCTGAGACGGGAGGGCGTCGAGAAGGGCGTTCACCTCGTTGGCGACGTGATGTACGATCTCGCCCTGATGAATGCACAGGAGGCGCGGAAGCGCGACATCGTCGCCCGCCTCGGGCTCGAGCCGAAGCGATACGTCCTCGCAACGGTCCATCGGCCCGCGAACGTCGACAACGCCTCCGTGCTTACCTCCATCCTCAAAGGGTTCGCGCAGTCCGGGGAGGTCGTCCTCTTCCCCATGCATCCGCGGACACGGAAGAACCTCCATCAATACGGCCTCGATAATGGGATTGCCCCGAACGTCCGACTCCTGGACCCCATGGATTATCATGACTTTCTTGCCCTCCTGATTGCCGCGAAGAAGGTCGCCACGGACAGCGGCGGCGTGCAGAAGGAGGCGTACTTCTTCGGGATCCCGTGCATCACCCTCCGCGACGAAACGGAGTGGATGGAAACCGTGGAGGACGGTTGGAACGCCATCGTTGGAACCGAAACTCGGGACATCGTCGATGCAATTCGTAACTTCAACCCGGAGGGGACGAAGTCGAAGTCGTTCGGCGACGGACATGCGGCGGAGCGGATCGTGGGTCTACTCGAGGCCCCGCCGTAGACGCAGAACCTCCAGTGTCTCGAAGAACAGCTGTTTGCGCGCGACGACCTCGATCTGGAAGTGGGCCTCCGCGGACGCGCGCGCGGCTTCGTCTTGCCGGCTGAGGCATATGTACGCCCGCCTGCGCGGGGCGAGAATACGCGGGAGGTCTTCGAGGAATCGGATGGCGACCTCACTCCCCGTCGGACCGCCGTGCCAAGACCGCTCGAGATGGTCATCACCACTCCCCGCCAGGTACGGCGGATTGAACGCGATAAGATCGAAGGGCCCTCGCACGCTGGACATCAGGTCGCAGCGCACGACGGACGGTGGGAGTCGATGTCGCATTGCGTTCCGCCGCGCGAGCGTGACGGCTCGCGGATTGACGTCCGTCGCGACCGTTTCCGACGTCGCCGCCGCGTGGAGCGCGATCAGGCCCGTCCCCGTTCCGACCTCAAGGAACCGCTGCCCCGGTGAAACGGTGAGTGCCTTCAGGAGGAGATACGTATCATCGCTCGGGCGGCATACGGAGGGCGACCCTTCCACCTCGATTCGCGGATCCCGACGCATCAACGGCGCGGATGGCCCGCGACGGCTTTTAACCGCTGGCCACGTTGCCGGCCTCGATGGAGCCCCTTGCGATCATCGCCGCCACGACAATACCGATCGCAATCGTGTATTCCTGGCGACGGAAGGCGCCGTTGTCCCTCACGTTCGCGGTCACGATGCTCCTCACGTTCATCCTAGGCTACGTTGCCGATCAAATCTCCCCGTCGCGCGGGTTCGCGTTCATTTTCGACCTCGCGGTATACCGAGTGGCCTCGTTCCACTCGGGTCCGGCCGCGTACGTGACAACGATCTTCCTCCACGCGGGGCCCACCCATCTCCTGTTCAACCTCCTGTTCCTCGTTTTCTTCGGGCCCCTCCTTGAGGAACGGATCGGCTCCCTCCGATGGGGCGTCCTCTTCCTCGTCGGCGGGATCGTTGCGACTCTGGCATTCGAGCTGATCCGGTTCTCGCTTTTCACGTACTTGCTCCTCGGGGCGTCCGGGGCCTTGAGTGCGGTCTTCGGGGCCTTCGGTCGCTTGTACCCACGCGAGAGGATTCGACTCTTTATCCCGTTCCCGGTCCCGCCGTTGCCCGTGATCTACTACGTGATCGGATTCCTCGTGATTGAGTTTCTTCTCTCGGTCAGCAGCGCGATCCCCGGAGTGGCGTGGGAGGCACACGTGGCGGGCGTCGCGTTCGGATTCGCCGCGGGACCCCTCGTGATGAAGATCCCATCTCGCGTGCGGGCGGCGACCGTTCGCGACTTTCAGGTCCTCCGGCCCCTCGTTACGGGCCACGAGCTCGACGAGATCTACGGCCACCTCTCCCGGGAGCCGATGAGGGAGGCCCAGGATGCATGGCTGGAGCAGTTCGCCCGCAAGGCTGCGTGCCCCATGTGCGCGAAGCCGCTGGCCTGGGACCGGGGCGCCCTCCGCTCGGAGTGCGGCTGGAAGATGCGGCTCGGCTAGGGTCTCGAGGACGTGGCGGGGAACGCAAACGATTTCGCCCGCCATGCAATGCGGAATCCGATGGCGGCGCCGAGCGCCCTGGTTCTGAAGTGCGAGTCGTGCGGAAAGGAGGTGCCCCACCGCGTCCTACGCGGTCGCGTCGCGGGGAGGGGTGAGTTCGTCTTCGAAGGGGTCGTGAAGTGTACCGCGTGCGGGTCCGTGCGGAATGTCGTGACACGGGAGGTGAAGCCCATCGACGTGCCACTCATCCTGAGTTGGATGGACAAGTCTACACGGAAGACGATTGAGATGGGGCCGGACGAGGTCGTCACGGTGGGCTCCGACCTCACACTCGAAGACGGTCGTGCCCGCGTCACCGCGATCGAATCGAAGGCCCGGCGTGTGCAGGAGGCAAAGGCGTCCGACGTCACGGCGATCTGGGCGAAACGTTCCGACAAGGTTTGGGTTCCGTTCTCCGTCAACAGGGGAAACCGGACAGTGTCCCGAAAGGTTCTCGCCGCCCCTGACGAGGAGTTCTACGTGAAGGACATTGTGGACGTCGGGCGCGAGCGGGTCCTCGTGAACCGAATTCGCACGAGGCAGAGCACCCTCCAGACCGGGAGCGCGATGGCGGACGAGATCGTGCGCGTGTACGGAACGCTCGTACGGGAGCGAACGTCTCACTGAGGCGGGCTTCCGATCTCCGTGTGGTATGGCCGAATCCAGTTCCACCATGGCGGTTCGACGTCGAGCTGCTACAACAGGGCCACGAGTTCCCCGAGATGCGCGATCTCATCGATGGCCGTGTGGATGGCGATGTGCTCGACCGTGCTCTTCGCACGTCCCCGAGCACCGTCGAATTCCACCTCTCGCCGAAGATCGGCGTCCGTGAGACCCCTCAGCAGCGCCTCCGTCCTGCCCGAGAAGTCTTCATCGTACGCTTCGACCGCGTCGAACGACGTGAATGCGGAGGGGTCGCGGTCGCCATATGGCCAGGGCTTCCCGGGAATGTCGTAATGAAGCCAGGAGTCTTCGACTTCGAGCATGTGGACGAAGATGGCGTGCATCGAACCCTGCGTTGCCCCACGGTCCCGGTTGGTCTCTGCCCATTCGAGGTCACGGAACTTCGCGACGAACCGGTGGCGAGACTCCGCGACGAACTCGTAAAGGCGTTCGAGGTCCGGGACGTTCATGAACGGGGCCTGGCCGGAATGCGAGCGAACGCTCCGGAGCCCTTAACCTCTCCGCATGCTGCGGGAAGGCTGATAATCCACGGAGCGTTCTGTGGCCCGTGATTACGCTCGTGGGCGTCGGGCATGTCTTCGACCTGCGGGACCAGATTCGCCGCGTAATCCAGGACCGCCAACCGGCGGTCGTCGGGGTTGAACTCGACTCTATTCGCTTTCAGGCCCTCCAGAGCCGAATCCCGAGAGGACCCCCGTTGAGCGTCTACTCCTTCGTCGCATACGTGCAGCGCCGCCTCGCGCGGGAGTATGGCACGGAAGTCGGGGGCGAGATGGAGGCCGCTGCCCAAGCCGCCCGGGACGTCGGCGCAAAGCTCGCTCTGATCGACCAAGACGCCCGCCACGTCCTTGGCCGCCTGATGGGCACCATGAGCACCGGGGAGAAGATTCGGTTCGCAATGTCGGTCGTGAGTGGCCTTTTCATCGGGAGGACCCAAGTGGAGCGTGAGCTCCAGAAATTCGAAGAAAACGAGCAAGCATATTTCGACGAGCTCGCCCGCCATTTCCCCTCAATCAAGAAGGTTCTCCTCGACGAGCGGAACGAACACATGGCGGGCGTCCTGCGAACCCTCGAGGCGGAGCAGGGGTCCGTCCTCGCGGTGGTGGGCGAGGGTCACATCGACGGATTGCGAAGGCTCCTCGTCGATCGACCGATCGATGTGATTCGGCTTCGGGACCTTCGCGCGCAGCCTGCCGCGGGCAACGCGAGCGTGACGATTACCGTTCCCCCATGACCGCCATCGTCCGCGGACCTCACGGGAATCCTTAAGGCCGCTAGACGAAATCATCGAGCGATGCCGCCCCCCGGGAGCGGGAAGGGATCCGCCGCAACGATTGCATGGCTCCGAGAACGCTTCCGTCGGTACTACCGGGACGCGAAAATCGAGTTACCGCCACGGTTTGCCCGCCGTGAGTACGGGTTCATGTTCTGGGAGCCGGGGATGATGCAGCGACATCAGTCCTTCAAGAGCGCGGAAAGTTTACGCGAGTTCCTCGTCAGTCGGACACCGATGCATGCGTATTACTCGAGCGCCTACTACGAAACGCCGGGCGCGCCGACGATGGAGGAGAAGGGCTGGCTCGGGGCGGACCTCATCTTCGATCTCGACGCGGACCACATCGAGCGGGTGAAGGGAATGCCGTACGAGGCAATGCTCGCGGAGGTCAAGTCGGAGGTCGTGAAGATCGTCGACCAATACCTCTTGGCGGATTTCGGGTTCGACCCGTCCTCGATCCTCATCACGTTCAGCGGCGGCCGGGGGTACCACATCCATGTGCGGGACCCTCGGGTGTGGGAACTCCACGGCCATGAGAGGCGGGAAATCGTCGACTACATCACGGGGACGGAACTTGACGCCGAATCGCTGTTTCACCGCGTACCGATCGAGCTGAGACGCTGGAAGGACAAGGCCACCGTCAAGTATCGATATCAGGTGCCGACACCGGACGAACCGGGCTGGCCCGGCCGCCTTGCCCGCGGCATCCTTGCCGCCACGGAGGAGGTCGGGAAGATGGCGCGATCCGACGCGGTTACGCAGTTCGTGACCGTGGGCGGCATCACGCCAAAAATCGCCGGTGAGATGTACGATGCCTTGTTCGAGGGCCGCGTCGGGAGCCGAGGGGTGGATCGCCTCCAGCGGGGAGATATCGACTTCTTCCCCTCGGAGAAGTACCTCGAGCCATTTCGCAAGGTCTTCGTACCGCAGGCCGTGGACATCGGCAAACGGGAAACGGACGAGCCGGTCACCTCCGACATCAAGCGGTTGATCCGCATGCCCTACACGCTCCACGGAAAGACGGGTCTCGCCGTGGTCCCGATGGGGCGCGACGCGGTAGATCGGTTCATCCCGCTCCGGGATGCCGTTCCCCCCGCGTGGTCGGCCGATCCGGTGAAGGTCGAACTCCGCGGTAAAATCAGTCTCGCGATGCGGGACGAAACCTTTAACCTCAAAGAGGGGGTCAACAAGGTTCCCGAATACGTCGCCGTCTTCCTAGCGTGCCGAGGAATCGCTTCGGTGGCGGCGTAGGAGACCGCGGATGGACACGAGCTACCGGGACCGGCTCGTTGGAGGATATCGGCTCCTTCGAATCCGGCACATTAAGGCATGGACGCACGCCGCCCTCATCCTTGCGGTGTCGGGCCTGGGCGCGGCCGCGTTGTCCGACGCGGGGGCGTCGCCGAAGCCGATCTTTGTGCCGATCGGCGCCCTTCTCCCGCCCGTCCTCGTCACGGCCCTCATTGCCGCAACGCTTGGGATGTTCTACCGGGCCCTTGAGATCAAACACGCAGCGCACGCCGCACAGCGGTACCTCATGGTCACTAATGCCATGGAACGTCTCGTTCTCATCATCTTCGTCTGCGCCGTCATCGCCGCCGTCCTCCTGTTTCC